>JBPYEE010000300.1:0-9015 GCA_051985095.1 Vicinamibacterales bacterium
TGGCCACGTGGCAGATCCTGAATGTTCAGCGTGCCGAGCAGCTGCAGCGACCCGTACGCGAGCGCGAGGCCCAGGGCGGCCGAAACCATCGTCAGGACGAGGCTCTCGGCCACCAGCTGCCGCGCGACGCGCGACCGCGCCGCGCCCAGGGCGAGCCGCGTCGCCAACTCCTTGAGACGCGTGCGCGACCGCACGAGGGTGAGGTTCGCGATGTTGACGCAGCCGATCAACAGCACGAACAGCGCGCCGCCCCACATCAGGTACACCGTGGCCTTGACGTCGCGGACGAGCGTTTCCTGCAGCGGGTCGACGGTGGTGTGAAATCCGGCGTTGAGGAGCACCTGCTTCAACTGCGGAAAGCGTTCCAGATTGCGCGCATTGATGGCATCGACTTGCTGCCGCGCGCGCGCGATGGTGGCCTCCGGCTTGAGCCGCGCGATGTTCTGGAAGTTGTTGCTGTGGCGCTGTTGATCGCTTCGCTGCTGCGCCGTGAACGCAAGCGGCCGCCACAGCAGGACATCCGGATTCACGAAGTAGAACCCCCTGGGCATGACGCCGACGACCGTGAAGGGCTGACCGTCAAGCCGCAGGTCCTTGCCGATCGCGCCGGGATCGCCACCAAACTGCGATTGCCACAGCGCATAGCTCAAGACCACCTTCCGGTCGGCGCCCACCTCGCCGTCCTGTTCGGTGAAGGTCCGGCCAAGCGCGGGCGCCACGCGCAGCAGCCGGAAGAAGGACGGGGTGACGCGGTTGATTCGGACCCGGACGGGCTGGCCGTTCTGGTCGATGCTTTGATTGCCGCCGTTGAAGAGCGCCTGCTCGTCGAACACCGTCATGTCGTGGAGGCGGTCGTAGTAGTCGGGCACGCTTGAATTGGTGCCCCCGGCCGCCGCCGGGCCGGCTCCCGGGTAGGCGTTGGCCATGAGCACAATACGGTCGGAGTCGGAGACCGACAACGGCTTGAGGAGCACGTTGTGGACGACTGAAAAGAGCGCGGTGTTGGCGCCGATGCACAGCGCGAGCGTCAACACCGTCGTCAGCGTGAACGCTTTGTCCTTCCAGAGCAGGCGCAGACCAAGCTGCAGATCCCCCATCCTGCTGTCAGACGTTTCGGTCGGCGAAGAAGTTCACGGCACTGGAATCGTCCACACATCCAGCACATTGAGGCCGTCGTCGACGGCCGCGAAGCGCAGGGCGTGGTCGAACGACGCCAGCGCGAGGCCGAAGGCGGAACCAGGGGCGGAATCGATCGAGAATTGCTGGACAAAGGTGCCGTCGGCTCGGTATTCGACGATCTCGCTCGACTGCTGTGAATCGGGATTCACGGCATCGCCTTGCGAGGTCACGAGATCGCCATTTGGCGCCCGCACCAGGGCGAGCGGACCATGCAGATGGCCGGAATCCTGGATCGCCGGGGTGCCGGTGCCATGGTCCGTCGCGGTCGTGCCGGCATGGGGAACCGCATAAATAGCATTGTCGCCCGTCGAGGCGACGTAGAGAATGTCGTTCCCGGGATCCAGCGCAAGCCCCGTCGGTCCGACCACGAGCGCCGAGGGATCGCATCGACGAGCGTATCCCGACGCCACCTGCGTCGTCTCGGCAATTTCGACGCGACCGGCCGTCGCGTCGATGCTCAAGGTCAGCCGCGTGACCGTGGCGCGCAACACGTTCGACACGAACACCTGGGCCGTCGTGCCCTGATCGTTGATCGTCAAATCCCAGGGCCCGTCGAGAAATCGCTGACTCTTCAGCTCCGCCACACGCTTGCCATTGCGATCGATCACGAGCAGCGAGCCCCGGCCGACGCCGTGCTCCTGACCAGCTGGCCCCTGCCTGCACGTGGCACTCGCCTTCGTGGTCGGGACGTTGCCGACCAGCACGAACCCGCTCTTCAAGACCCCGAGCGCCGTCGTCAGTCCCAGGCCCTCTTCGCCCTGGAAGAACAGGGACTGGTGCTGCGCCGCATCGATGCGCACGATCGTCGTGCCGGTGCCTTGCAAGTTGGTGTTCGCGTTGAAGTTGGAAACCAGGATGTCGCCGGGCTGGAGTGGTCCGCCCGCGGGAAACCCGCTTGGCACGAATGCGATGCCGTAGGGATTCAGATCACCGTTGGGCGGGACAGTCGAGACGGAAAACATCGGCGAGCTGGCCAGCTGCGGAATGATCTCTCCGTTGTCGGGGTCGGCCGCGAACCCCCCGGCGGTGGCGCCCACCATGAGGATCGCGGCGGTCGAACAAGCGCGCATTCTTCGCATTCGTGCCTCCCACGCTGACCACCCTGGTCAACGTCGACCGGCGAAGGCACGCAAAGGTGCTGCCTGCTCACACCGCGCCTGCTCACACCGCGCCTTTTTGGCGCGGTGATGCGCGGTGCGTCCGCGATCCCGAACGATTCCCGGTAGTCGATCTCAGTCGGCTGTCACCACGCCCACGCGTACGCTTCCACGCGAGGATCGGCGCCCGCGCTCAACACACCCGTCGCGCGATCGATGACGATCCCGGCGCTTGAGTTCTGCGTCCACGGACCGGCGACCCGCAGCTTGTGGCCCCGCGCGAGAAGCGTCTGCCGCGTCGCCTCCGGAATTCGCGCTTCGATGGCGATGTCACCCGGATACATGGTGTGTGGGAACGGCGACGCGGGAAAGCTGCGAGTCGTCCAGCGCGGCGATTCGATCGCCTGCTGGATGTTCAGCCCGAAATCAACGACGTTCATCAGGGTCTGAATCGTCCGCATGACCTGATCGTCGCCACCTGGACTGCCGGTGATCATGAAGGGCTGCCCGTCTTTCATCACGAGCGTGCTCTGCAGGGTGCTGCGGGGCCGCTTGCCCGGCGCGAGCGCGTTCGGTTCGCCCGCCACGAGCGAATAATAGTCGCCGCGGCAGTTGAACAGGATCCCGGTGTCGCCCATCACGACACCGGTGCCGAAGCCGCTGTGCAAGCTCGGCTCAAAACTCACCATGTTGCGATCCTTGTCGACAACGGCCAGATAGCTGGTGTCGCCTTCGTGGTCGCTGTCGCCCTCGAGATTGGGCTTGAGCGGCGGGTCGGGCTGATCGGTCGGCCGAGCCCCCGGCGAACCGGCGCGCAGCTCGAGCGACGCGTGCTGGGGATCGATCAGTTTGCGGCGGTCGCTCGCGTAGCTCTTCGACAGCAAGGCGTCGTACGGGATCCGGATGAAATCCATGTCGCCCATGAATTTCTCGCGGTCCGCCATCGCGAGCTTCGTGGCTTCGATGCTCGTATGAATATAGTCGGGGCTGTTGAGCCCCATCTTCTTCACGTCGTAGCCCTCGAGCAGATTGAGCGCCAGGAGCTCGGCTGGTCCCTGGCTCGCCGACGGATTCTTGTAGACGGTGTAGCCACGGTACTCAGTCGAGACGGGCGTCTCGATTTTGGCGGTGTACTCGGCGAAGTCGTCGTATCGGAACAACCCGCCATGTTCTTCGGAGAACTTCGCCAGGTCTCGCGCGATATCGCCTTTGTAGAAGCGGTCGCGCGCCGCTTTCAGCGCTTCATGCCGACCCTTCGACTTCGCCGCTTTCTCGGCGTCGACGAGCTTCCTCAACGTGCGCGCGAGATCGACGTTCCTGAAAATGTCTCCCGCCTTCGGCTCCCCTGACGGTAGATACACGCGCATGGTCGAGGGGTACTGCCGGATCTTCTTCGTCGTCGCAAGCGCGCGTGAGAGGCGCTCGCTCAACGGGAACCCGTTTTCGGCGAGATCGATCGCCGGCTGCAGCAGCTGCTCGAAGGTCATGGTGCCCCAGTTGTCAAGCAGCAGGTACCATGCATCGACGACGCCCGGGATGCCGCCCGACAGCAGGCCGTCGCTCTGCGGCAGCTTGCCGCCGTTGTTGGTCTGGTACCACTCGATCGTCGCGAGGCGCGGCGCGCGAGGTTCGGCGTTGATCGACACGACGCGCTTCCCCTTCGTGTCGTACAAGAGGATCAGCGCGTCGCTGCCGACCCCGTTGGACGGAAAGTCGGTCACCGCGAGCGCCGCCTGCCCCGCGACGGCGGCGTCGAACGCGTTGCCGCCGGCCTGCAGGATGCGGCGCGCCGCATCGGTCGCTTCGGCTTTCATCGACGAGACCGCCGCCTGCCGGCCGCGAATCACCGGACGCATCGTCGAGGACCCGAGGGTGTCGTCGTCTTGCGCAGAGGCTGCGGAGCAGGAAACCACGAGCGCGAACGCGAGGAGCAAATAACGCATGGCAGCTCCTTGTGGTGTGAGTGCCGGCCGGTGGAGGGATCTTGCGCGTTCTCTTGAACGTTCGCACTGCATTTTACTACACGCTTGCAGCAAGCGGCGCGCCCTGCGATAGGCTCGGCGCATGCCAAGCATCGGTTTGAACGGATTCGAGATGTATTTCGAAGATCGCGGGGCCGGCGAGCCGCTGCTGCTGCTGCACGGCGGGATGGGGATTGGCGGCGATTGGCGGCACGTCTTCCCGGCGGATCCCGACGGCTACCGCGTCATCGTCCCGGATTTGCGGGGGCACGGCCGATCGACGAACCCCTCAAAGGCGTTCAGCTTCCGGCAATGCGCCCAGGATGTGATCGCGCTGCTGGATCATCTCGGGATCGGACGGACAGGGGCGATCGGCATGAGCATGGGGGCCAAAACCCTGCTCCATGTGGCGACGATGCGCCCGAGCGCGGTCGGCGCCATGGTGCTGGTCAGCGCAACACCGTACTTTCCACCGCCCATGCGGCACGCCGCCGCGCAATTTACGACCGAGGCGTTCGACTGCCTGTCCGCGGCGGAACTGACCGCGCTCCGGGCGCGACACGTGCACGGCGATGAGCAGATCGCGCTCCTCTATCAAATGGCCAGGGAGTTTGCCACGAGCTACGACGACATGGCCTTTACGCCGCCGCTGCTGGGGACGATTTCAGCGCGCACACTTATCGTGCATGGGGATCGGGATCCGTTGTATCCCGTCGAACTGGCGATGGACCTGTTTCGGGCGATTCCGCGAGCCGCGCTCTGGATTGTGCCCTACGGCGGCCATGGGCCGATCTTCGGCCCGTCCGCCGAACCGTTCAGGACGACGGCGTTGATGCACCTGTCGAAGGGCGACCCCGACACGAGGACCGGCCACTGACCCGCCGCCGGCTCGACAGCCCCGAGTCGAGGTCGCGCACTCGTTATCGATAGTTCCCACCGTCGAGGCAGCCGGGCTGGCCGTTCAGGTTCGGGTATCCGGCGCTCGTGTTGGCGGCGCGGTTCGACCAGTTTCCCTGAATTTTCCATTCCGACCCGTTCGGAAACGTCAAGAGCGGCGTGCCGAACGACCAGGCGCATTTGTCGGCGTTCTCCTGGCCGTTGGAATCGTACCAGGCATTGAGGTGGCGGTCGGTCAAGGTCTCCGAGAGTTCGTGGCCGCTGACGTTGGCCAGCGCGGCGAGCCCCTGGCTGTGAAGGCCGGAGGCATCCTGCGGATCGCAGCCGGGATCGCCATCCACGTTGAAGAAGAACGCGAACTGGATGGTGACGCCGTTGCGACACGTCCCCGCGCTGTGCCACGCGCAGTAATTCGCATGACCGCGGCGCGTATCGACGTAGACGGGATAGTACCCATTCGAAACCGGATTGGGGACCGCGGTGCATGCTCTGGCCAGAATCGCCGACGTTCGGCTGCCATTGGCGGCCGTCGAGTACTCGAACACCGATCCGCCGAGCGTCACCGCTGCGGTGTTCACCGGCCCTGTCGAATCGCTGTACTCGCCGGTCGTCGCGGCGTAGGTCGAGGACGCGATGCCGCTGTAGAACGTCTGCAGGCCGGTGACCTTGTCCCCGACGAAGGTCGCATTCGCCCAGCTCGGGCCCCAGAAGATCGGCTCCACGAGCATCCCGTGCATGACGGGTCCACCGTGATAGTTGAGATCCGGCGATACGTTGGAGGTGGACGTGGGTCGCGCATCACGCGCCCAGTGAATCCCGGCCATCGGGGGGTCGACGTCGCGTTCTTCGTGGACACGGTCGGCGGTGTTGGCGATCAGGATCGTCCCGCTGACGCACGCGGCGGCGACAGCGAAGGCAAGCGAACTGCGAGTCATCGTCAGGCTCCTCTGTGAGCGTCGAAGACGGCTTCGAAGGCGAAAGGACGACAGCAGGAGCAAGCACCCGGCCAACAGCAGTGCGTCAGTGTCGCGTCGTCGCTTGCGCCGGAACTTCATGCGACGCACCGCTTCTCGACACCCCGGAGAGAGAGACCGACAGGATTGTGATCGGAGAAGGTTTCAGGTTGGGAGACTAAAGTTGAACAATCGATTACAGGATTGGGGTCGAGCCGGGAAACGTGCGGCGACATCGCCGCAGACGCGGACTACTGCAACACGAGAATCCGATGCGATTCGCTGTCTGAAACGTAGAGGACGCCGGCCGCCGCATACACGCCGTGCGGACGCGACAGGGCCATCTTGTGCGGGTCGCCGTCTTCAGAATCTCCGCGCAATCCCGTACCCAGTATCGTTTCGATCGAACCGCGCGTCAGGTCGATGCGGCGGATGACGTGGTTTTCGGTATCGGCGACGTACAGTCCGTCCTGCCGGAGCGCGAGACCTTTCGGGCCACCGAGCTTCGCGTCGAGCGCCCGCCCGCCGTCGCCGGTGTAGCCCTGCTCGCCGGTGCCGGCGACGCGGTGCAGCGTCTGGGTGCGCGCATCGATGCGGTAGATGGCATTGCCTTCGCGCAAGGCGAGGTACAAATCGCCGTTCGGCGCCACGTCAATCGTGCGCGGACCGCGCAGCGGTGTGCCCGCGACCGGCGCGCCGTCCGGTGTGGGCAGCGCCTGCCCGGTGCCGCCGTACGTCGAGATGATCCCCGTATCGAGGTTCAGCCGCCGAATCCGATGATTGCCGAGATCGCAGATGAGCAGACCGCCGGCGCGATCAATCGCGATGCTGTGCGGTTGCCGGAGCTGCGCCGCCGTGCCCGGTCCGCCGTCCCCACCGAAGCCCGCCACGCCGGTCCCTGCCACGGTCGTGATGGTGCCCGTCCGCATCTCAATCCTGCGCACCACGTGGTTGTCGCGTTCGGCGACGTAGAGGTCGCCGTGCCGATCGAACCTCAGCTCGTGCGGCATGTTGAGGGCCGCGTCAACGGCGCGGCCACCATCGCCGCGATATCCGCGCTCACCGCTGCCGGCGATCGTGGTCATGGCGTGTGTCTTCAGATCGACGCGCCGAATCCGTTGATTGTCGAGGTCGCAAAAGTACAGCGCCCCATCGGGACCAATCACCAGGCCGTACGGGTTCGCAATCTGCGACGCAGAGAAGCCGGCAACGCCGGTTCCCACCAGCGTTCGTACATGGTGCGCGGCCGCGATCGTCCGCAAACCCATCGCGACGACGAACAGGCTCGCGACCGCGAGGAGACGTAGACGACCGGCACCGCTTCGGAGGTTCATGGCGGCCGCGAGATGGACTGGTACGGGCGGCGAATTATACCGGATACAATCGCCGCGATGCACCGGCGGCAGTTCTTCGGCGTGGTCGCAGCGGCAGTTCCGCTGGTCTATGCCCAGCGCGCCACCCCCGGCATGTACTTCGCCGGCACACCCCAGTTCATCGTTGAGGCGATGCTCCGCCTCGCCAAGGTGACCGCCGAAGACGTGGTCTATGACCTGGGATCCGGGGACGGTCGAATTCCGATCATCGCCGCACAGCACTACGGCGCACGCGGCGTCGGGATTGAAATCCAGCCGCAGCTGGTGGCGCGGGCCCGCGAGATCGCGCGTGACGGTGGGGTCGCAGACCGGGTCACGTTTGTCGAAGGCGACCTGTTCACGGCCGATCTGTCAGCCGCAACGGTCGTGATGCTGTGGCTGAACCACTCGATGAATGCGCGTCTGGAGCCGAAGCTGAAACGCGAACTCAAGCCCGGTTCACGGATTGTGTCGCACCAGTTTCCGATCGGTCGCTGGCGCCCGCGCGAAACCGTCCACGTCGACACCGTGGATCTCTTCTTGTGGGTTGTTGACGGTCTGTAGCGAAGGACCACCGAGATGCCCGCTGCTGATCCGTTCGACCTCGGCCGGTTCATCCAGGCGCAGGAACGCCAGTACGATCAGGCGCTCGCCGAGATCACGAGCGGGCGGAAGCGCTCTCACTGGATGTGGTTCGTGTTTCCGCAGTTCGAAGGCCTCGGCGCGAGCTCGCTGTCGCGCCACTACTCCATCAAGAGCGCCGCGGAAGCGAAGGCCTACCTCGCGCACCCGGTTCTTGGATCGCGACTGGTGGAGTGCGCGGAAGCGCTCCTTCGCGTCGAAGGCCGATCGGCCGCCGATATCTTCGGCTCGCCCGATGACGTGAAGCTCCGGTCGTCGGCGACGCTCTTCGCGTCCGTCTCGCAGGACGGTTCGGTCTTCCATCGAGTCCTGGACAAGTACTTCGACGGCCGGTTGGACGACCGGACCCTGCGACTCATGGCGACCGCCAGGCGCTTCGACCAGGCCTCGCAACCGGACGCCGGCTGATCCCCGCACCCGTCAGGGGTGCCGGCGTGCCGCCGCGTGCATGTTACATCCCGGTGGCGAGCCGGTCTAAGAGGGATGAATGCGGCCAATGCCTGCGAGCCCCGAAGGAGTTGGAACATGGCGAAAGTCACTCTGCTGGCAGTCGGGTTGGGATTGTGCGCCTCGGTCGCGTCCGCTCAGACGCCGGGGACGACGCCGCCCGACCAGCCACCGGCGACGATCAACCAGCGGCTCGAGAATCAGCACGATCGCATTCGGGCCGGGATCAGGGACGACCAGCTGACCAAGGGCGAAGCCACGCGGCTGCGGGCCGACGATGCAGCGATCCACGCACGCGAGAGAGTCTACCGACAGGCACACGACGGCACGCTGACGAGGGGGGAACGCCGCCAGTTGACCCGCGAATTGAATCGGACCAGCCGCCAGATCTACCGCGATCGGCACAACAACCGCAGACCGAAGTAGTCCGCGCCCACGGGGTGAGGGTCAGGTTCGTTCGACCGTGACCAGTCTGGTCCATGCGCGT
>JBPYEE010000301.1:0-7089 GCA_051985095.1 Vicinamibacterales bacterium
CGTCAGCATCCCGCTCGCGGCCATGTTCCACCACAACCAGTTGCCCGCGATGCCGTAACGCGCCACCATCCCGGTCACGACAAGCGGCGTGTCGGCGGCGAACGTCGTCGCCACCATCGAGGTCCCCGCCAGCCACCAGGGGACATCGCGGCCAGAGAGGAAAAACTCGGTCGTGCTGCCGCTCGCGCGCTGAGCGTAGTACAGACCGATCCCCAGATTCAGCGCGAAGTACGCGCCGATCACCAGCCAGTCAATCCAGGTAAGCGTCATGGAAGGCGCGACGGACGGTGCGCATCTGGTCCAGCGTGCCGCCGCCGTTGACCCGGTTGGTGAGCAGGACCCAGTAGCGATCGCGGATCGGATCGATCCACAGCGAGGTGCCGGTGAAGCCGACATGTCCGAACGCGGACGCCGACATTTTCGTTCCGCACGAGGAGGTCGGCAGCATCGTGTCCCACCCGAGCGCGCGGGAGCTACCGGGCACCGTACTCCTCGTCGTGAACTGCGCGACCAGTGCGGGCGTGAAGGGCGCCGGCTCGTCGGCGGCACCCCGCGCCGCGCCCAACATCATTCGCGCGAAGGCGGCAACGGCGTCGGCGGTCCCGAACAGTCCGGCGTGGCCGGCCACGCCGTTGAGCGCGGCGGCATAGTTGTCGTGCACTTCGCCTATCAGCGTCCGGCCCCGGCGGACATCGTCCTTCATCGGCAGTGTCGGTGCGATCCGGTGGCGGTATTCGGGCGGCGGGTTGAAGACGAGATCGGGACGCTGCGGGTCGAGCGGCGCCAGCAGTCCCAGCAGAATGAAACCGAGATCGCTGTAGATCGAACGCGTCCGCGGCGCGTACTCCAGGCTCATCGTGCAGATTTCGTGCTCGAATTCGCGCCGTCCCTCGGGCGGGGCGTCGACCAGGCGCGCCGACAGTCCGGACGCATGCTCCAACAGATCGCGGATCGTCACCGCTTCGCGGTCGCTGCCGCGCCAGTCGTCGAAGAGGTCGGCGATGCGCCGCTCCAGCGGCAGGCTGCCGTCGGCGACCTTCCGCATCAGCGCGGTCGTCGTCGCGATCACCTTCGTCAGCGACGAGAGGTCGAACAGGGTGTCCATGGCGGTCCCGAACGCCTCACGCCAGAGTGGTTGGCGGCCGTCGCCGACGTTGACGGTCGCGCTCGGAAAGACGCCCGCCCTGACCGCCTCCTCCACGACCCTGCGCGCGCCGTCAACCGACATGGCTTGCGCCCCACCCGACGCTGATGCAAATCGCCGCACCCACCAGGACGTACCACGTCCATGCCAGCGGCGTCTGGAGACGGACGCCGATCATCACGACGAGTGAGACGGCGATTGCGATCATGACGTCACGCTGCCGCACGCGCGTCGTCAGCAGCCCCAGCAGGAAGGCACCCAACATCGGCCCGTACACGATCGACGCGATCGTCAAACCGACCGTGAACACCGAACCCCAGTCGCGAGCGAGAATTGCGATCCCGATCAACAGGGCGCCCCAGCCCGCGGTCAGCCATCGCGACAACGTCAGCAACCACGGGTCATCGGCGGCGTCGCGTCTCAACGGCTGGTAAAAGTCGAGCACCGTGGTCGATGCGAGCGAATTCAGCGAACCGCTCAGATTCGACATCGCCGCGGCGAAAATCGCGGCGATCACCAGACCGGCGATGCCGCGTGGAAGGCTGCGGACGATGAAGGCCGGAAAAATCTCATCGGTCGATGCCATCGGCGGCAGCGGATGCGTGGCGTAGTAGGCATGCAGCATCAGGCCAATCGTCAAGAAGAGCGCGAATTGCGCGAACACGACGAAGCCGCTGGCAATGAGCGCCTTCTTGCTGTCGCGCTCGTTCTGACAGGCCAGCAGGCGTTGCACCAGCAGTTGATCGACGCCGTGCGACGCCATCGTCAGAAAGCAGCCGCCCACAACCCCGGCCCAGAACGTGAAGGGCACGGTCGGGTCGAGGGACCAGGAGATCACGTGCAGTTTCCCGGACGCGCGTGCGTCCGCCATGATCGCCGTCCAGCCCCCCGGCACGAGTCGCAGCAGCATATACGCGGCGAGCAACGAGCCGGCGATGTAAATCACCAGCTGCACGAGGTCGGTCCAGATCACCGCGGCAATGCCACCCTCGAAGGTGTACACGAGCGTGAGCAGGCCGACGATGCCGATGGACCAGATCCACAACTGCGGGAGCGTCGGGACGCTGGCGCTGAGGACCGCCGCGAGGACGAGCGATGCCGCAAAGACGCGGACCCCTTCGGCGAGCGCGCGCATCACGAGAAACAACGAGGCGGTGAAATGCTTCGCCTGCGCGCCGAAGCGGCGCTGCAGGAGCTCATACGCCGTCAGCATCTGGCCCTGAAAGTATGCCGGGATGAACAGCCAGCTGATGACAAACCGCGCGACGATGTAGCCGGCAACCACCTGCAGATATGTGAAGCTGCCGCCGAGCTCCGGCCGCGCGTACACCGAATAGGCGAGCGCCGGCACACCGATGAGCGTCAACGTGCTCGTTTCGGTCGCGACAATCGAGAGGCTGATGACGACCCACGAAGTCGTCCGCCGGCCGAGGAAATAATCGGTGACGGTGCGGTGCGACCGTCGGAATCGCGACCCGAAAATCGTGATTCCCACTAGATAGATTGCGAGCACGGCATAGTCGACGGCCGAGAACCCCACGGGCACGATTAGACCTCAACTAAAATTTAGAAGTATGCACGTACTCGGCATCGACGCCGGCGGGACCAAGACCGTCTGCCTGCTGGCCGACGAGCACGGCACGATTGTCGCCACTGCGCGCGGGCCTGGCGCCAATTTGCACGCGGCGGGCGAGCTGGCGGTGGAGAAGGTGCTCCACGAGCTGATGGAAACCGCCATCGGCGACCGCGATGTTGTGCCGGCTGCCGTCTGCCTTGGCATCGCGGGCGTCGACCGCGAAGACGAAGCCCAAACCGTTCGCGCCATCATGCGGCGGATCGGCCACAAGTCGAAGGTGCTTGTCGTCAACGATGCGCTCGTTGCGCTGGTCGCCGGCGCGTGCGACGCGCCGGGCATTGTCATCATCGCGGGTACAGGATCTATCGCGTACGGGCGCAATGCGGCGGGCGAAGCGGCGCGCGCGGGTGGCTGGGGGCACCTGATCGGCGACGAGGGCAGCGGCTACTGGATCGGGCGGGAGGCGCTCACCGCGGTGATGCGAGCCGCGGACCGCCGCGGGCCGGCGACTGAGCTCACCACCGTCATCCTGTCGCATTTCAACGTCAGCGACGTCTCACGGCTCCCGCGGATCGTCTACGACCGGAGGCAGCCGCGGATGGCCGTGGCGGCGCTCGGGCCAATCGTGCAGCGAGCCGCACAGGGAGGCGACGCAGTGGCGGCGCGGATCCTCGAGCGGGCGGCGGAGGAGCTGGTGCTGGCCGCCCGGTCGGTCGCCGCACGCCTCGAGATGCGCGGCGACGCGTTTGCGTTTTACCTCGCCGGCGGCGTGTTTCAAGTGGTGCCGTCGCTGGTCCAGGAGCTCTCGCGACGGCTGATCGAAGTCGCGCCGCGATCGAACGTCGAGCTCCTCGAAGCCGAGCCCGCGGTGGGAGCGGTCTGGCTGGCTTTGTCCGAAGCGCGTGGACGCGCTGAAGTGCCCCGATACAAATCGTGAGTGGAAGGGGAGCCTCGCCCCACGGCGAAGGGGATTAATGCGCGTGCGAACGTTTGCGACCGCCGAGCGACTCGCGCGCGCGCTGGCCGCCGAGATCGCGCGGATCATCGGGCGGCAGCCGACGGCCGTTCTCGGGCTGCCGACCGGTCAGACGCCGGTTCCCCTCTACCGAGCGCTGGTGGCCCTGTACCGCAACGGGCGGATCGACCTGTCGCGCGCGACGACCTTCAACCTGGACGAGTTCGTCGGCGTCTCCGCGAGCGACCCCGGCAGTTACCACGCGTTCATGCGGCGCCACCTTTTTGACCACGTCAATCTCTCGCGTCGCCGCACCCACCTGCTCGACGGGTCGGCACGTGATCTCGCCCGCGAGTGCGAGCGGTACGACGCCGCCATTGCTCGCGCGGGCGGCATCGACCTGCAGATCCTCGGCGTCGGCGCCAATGGCCACATCGGCTTCAACGAGCCGGCGCCGGCCCTCATGGCGGCGACACACCGCGCGCGGCTGCGCGCGGCGAGTCGGCGGGCGAACCGGGCGTTGTTTGGGAATGACCTCGGCGCCGTGCCGCACGAGGCGCTGTCGATGGGAATGGCGACGATTCTTCACGCCCGCCGCGTCGTGCTGATCGCCACCGGCGCGGCGAAGGCACGCTGCGTCGCGCGGATGATCTCCGGGCCGGTGACACCGCAGCTGCCCGCCTCGTTCCTGCAGCTCCACTGGCGGGCCGAGGTGTGGCTGGATCGCGCGGCCGCTACCCGACTTTGAGCAGGGCCTTGAGCCGCGCCTCGACGTCCTCGCCGATCGCGTCGCGGACGAAGTTGTGCGCCCGCCGCAGCCGCAAGAGCGACTGTTGATACGACACGCCCGTCTTCTGCATCACAATCGCGGCCTTCACGTTCCAGTGCGCGCGCCGCAGCAGCTTGTCGGCCGCGTCGTACTCCAGTCCGGTGACGATCGTGATGATGCGCCGGGCGCGATCGCGCAGCTTCTCCGATCCCATCTGCACGTCGACCATCAGGTTGCCGTAGGTCTTGCCGATGTGGATCATCGCCGCGGTCGTCAACATGTTCAGCACCATCTTCGTGGCCGTGCCGGCCTTCAGCCGCGTCGAGCCGGCAATGACCTCGGGGCCGACGGCCGGGGCGATCGTCAAATCGACGAACGTCTGCAGCTCGGTCCGCGGATCGCACGTCACGAAAATGATTTTCGACCCGGCACGGCGCGCCCGCGTCAGCGCGCCGCGCACGAACGGCGTCATGCCGCTTGCCGACACGCCGATGACCACGTCGCGCCGCGTCGGGCGCAGGCGGTAGATTGAGCGCGCGCCCTCCTCGTAGTTGTCCTCGACGCCTTCGCGCGCGCGCATGACGGCGTTCTTGCCGCCCGCCATGATCGCCCGGACGAGCTCCGGGCTCGTGCCGAAGGTCGGCGGCATTTCGGCTGACTCGAGCACGCCCAGCCGCCCGCTGGTCCCGGCGCCGACGAAGATCACCCGGCCCTGCTTGCGCAGCGCCTGCGTGATGATGTCGATGCCGACGGCGATCCGATCCTTCTCGCGCCGGACCGCCTCGAACATCTTGCGATCCTCGGCCAGCATCCCTTCGACGATGTCTGGGGGGGACAACTTGTCGATTGCGAGCGTCGCCGGGTTGATCTGCTCGGTGGGCAGCGATTGCCACTTCGACCGGACTGGCATAGCTTCGGACCGATCCTTCGAGTACGAACCGCGAATACTATCATACCTACTTCACGTCCACGTGATTGACGCCTACCTCGATCATCTGCGTGTTGAGCGACGCCTCTCGGCGCACACGCTCGAGGGCTACGCGCGCGATCTCGCCGCCCTGACGGCGTTCGCCGCGGGTCGATCGACCCCCGCGGCGTCGCTGGATCGCCGCGCGCTCGAAGGGTTTGTTCGCGAGCAGAGGACGCGCGGCCTGTCGCCGCGATCGGTCGCGCGCATGGTCGCCGCGATCCGCGGCTACTACCGCTTTCTCGTCCTGAACGGCGATCTCAAGAGTAGTCCTGCCGACGACCTGCAGCCACCCGCGACCTTTCCGGCGCTGCCGAAATTCTTGTCGATCGACGAAGTCGACCGGCTGATCATACAGCCCGACACCGCGACGCCGCTCGGGCTGCGCGATCGCGCGATGATCGAGCTGCTCTATGCCACCGGACTCCGTGTCTCTGAATTGATCGCCGTGCGCACGGACGATCTCCACCTCGACGAGGGGTATCTGACGTGCATCGGAAAAGGGAACAAGGAACGGCTGGTACCGATCGGCGATCAGGCGGCGCGCTGGATGACCAGCTATCAAGAGAAGGCGAGGCCGCAGTTGGTGCAGAAGGGTCCAGGGGCTCAGCGCGGGCGGCGGGAGGCGGTCTTCGTCAACGCGCGCGGCCGCGCGATGTCGCGCGTCGGATTCTGGAAGATTCTGAAACGGTACGGCCGGATGGCGAACTTGCCGTCAATCCTCAGCCCGCATGTGCTGCGGCACTCCTTTGCGACGCATCTGCTCGAACGCGGCGCCGACCTGCGGGCGATCCAGCTGATGCTCGGCCACGCGGATCTTTCGACGACGCAAATCTACACCCATGTGCTCGCCGCGCGCATGCGCGCCGTGTACGATCGCTTTCATCCACGAGCCTGATTTTGCTAAACTTAACCATTTCCGCCACGCGAAGGAGCGCGCATGAGCCGTAGAGGACGGCACCTCTTTACGTCCGAGTCGGTGACCGAAGGCCACCCGGACAAGATCGCCGATCAAATCTCTGATTCGATTCTCGA
The DNA here is from genome assembly GCA_051985095.1 of Vicinamibacterales bacterium. Lineage (GTDB taxonomy): Bacteria > Acidobacteriota > Vicinamibacteria > Vicinamibacterales > CAVVIG01 > Gp6-AA45. Next base: position 6,447 of record JBPYEE010000301.1, read on the forward strand.
TGCCATTCTGACGCAGGACCCGGTGAGCCGCGTGGCCTGCGAAACGCTGGTCACGACGGGCCTCGCCATGGTCGCTGGTGAGATCACGACCACCGCGCAGGTGGATTACCAGGACGTCGTGCGCCGGACGATCACCGACGTGGGCTATACGCGCGGCAAGTACGGATTCGACGCTGAGACGTGTGCCGTCCTGTCATCGATCCACAGCCAGTCGCCTGACATCGCCATGGGCGTCGACACCGGCGGCGCCGGCGATCAGGGCCTGATGTTCGGTTTTGCGTGCACCGAGACCGAGGAATTGATGCCGCTGCCGATCATGCTGGCGCACAAGCTGACCAAAGGACTTTCGTGCGCGCGGCGGGACGGTGTGCTCGAGTACCTGCGGCCTGATGGCAAATCGCAGGTCACGGTTGAATACGACGGTCACAAGCCGGTCCGCGTCGACGCCGTCGTGATCTCCAGCCAGCACAGCCCGCTCGTCACCAACGACACGATGCGCGGCGACGTCACCGAAAAGATCATCCACCGCGTCATCCCCTCCGAACTGATCGACAAAGAGACCAAAATCTACGTCAATCCGACCGGCCGCTTCGTGGTCGGCGGGCCCTTCGGCGATTCCGGCCTGACCGGTCGCAAGATCATC
>JBPYEE010000302.1:0-3997 GCA_051985095.1 Vicinamibacterales bacterium
GCCCGGAGACCGAACTGTGGGTGTAGGAGTAGTTTTGCGAGGTCTGCGCCGTCTGGTGGACGACCGCCGCGCTGTAGGTTTCGTTGGGCGGAATGTTGACGAGCGGGCCGTAGTTGGACTGATACGTGTACTGAAAGTTTCCGCGCGTATGCTGTGAGAAGTTCTCCTGTTCTTGCATTGCCACGTTGGTCTGCCGGCCCTGCGAACCGTTGCCGATCGTGTACACGTTGAGGCTGACGCTGCGGCGGCCGTTCTTGGCCGAGTAAAAGCCCACGTATCCAAGACCGAGGCCGAGCTTCGTGAAATAGTTCACGATGTAGTAGCCGTAATAGTATTGCGTTTTGCCGAACGGAATCTGAACCTTGATCCAGGCGCCCTCGTACGAGTCGTACCCGACCTCGGGGAAGATTTTTGCGCGCGCGCGATTGTCTTCCACGGTCCGTAGCGGAATGACCAGCAGCGGCAAGTAAAAGACTGCCAGCGCGCCCAGCCACAGGACGGCGTTGTGAATCACGATCCTGTCGCCGGGAATGACGTCCATGTTCTTGCCGGTGATGTGGTAGCCGCTGCGCGGATTTTCGCAGGTCGTGATGAATGGGTGGCTTCCGTGCGCCGTCCCGTCCGGGTCGGTATGCAGATCCTCGGCGGAAAAGTGGATCAACCCCCGCTGCACGCCTTCGTCGCTGGCGCCCCTGCCGTTGCTCAGCTTTGCGGTCTGTGCGACCGTGTCGAACACGATGACGTCGGCAGTCAGCACCGAGTTGTGCTCGTGGTTGATGAGGAACGGATGACCCGTGATCGTGATCGTCCGCTCGCCGTCGAAGTGGGCCTTGTCGCCGACGATCTCCTCATCGCCGTAATAGATGTGGACGTTTCCGATCGCGTCGCTGGGTTGACCGCGTTCCCGATTTCCGGTCCACGTGTCGGAGATGACGGCGACGAATCCGGGCGCCAGCGTCGGCACACCGGTCGGCTCGGGCGTAGGCTCGGGCGTCGACTGGCCGGCGGGCGGAATCGGCGGCGGTGTCGAGCCGCCGCGCACCAGAAAGATCGGCGGCGCGGAGTACAACACGCTGGGCGTCGGTCCGGGAATCGGTGGTGGCGACGTCGTCGGCGAGACGCCGGGCTGCGGACGCGGTGTGGGATTGAGCTGGTAGGTGTCGTTGGTCACGCCGGGCGGCACGTTCGGCAAGCCCGGCGTGACGACCGGAGTCGGCGTCGCGCCCGGCGAGGCAGTCGGCGCAGGGCTTGGCGCGACCTGCGCTACCTGTACGCCGGCCGCGCCGGTGTCATGGTAATGCTGCGCGCAGCTCTGCGTGTTGAAGAGCGTCATCGCCATGACTTGATCTTGGTCGACGGACGCTGCTGCCGAAGCTGTGAGCGGAAAGACGCCGCTGAGGAACGTAGCAATCGCCGCGATCGCGGCTATGCTGCGACGCCCTCGAGCCGACGGTCGCACCGTGTCAGTGTGCTTCCAACCAGAGCAGTATCGCACCCACACTCCCCATGATGATGTTCGGCAGCCATGCGGCTAAGAAAGGATTCAAAGCTCCATTGCGGCCGAATGCGGAAGCCGCCGACACCATGAGGTAGTACGCGAAGAATGCAATGATCGAAAGGGTGATTCCGAGCGTTCGCCCGCGCTTGCCGAAGCGCAGTGCCAGCGGCAGGGCGACGATAACGCCGATGATGCACGAGAACGGCCACGCCAGCTTGTCGGCAAGGTTGATTTGCAGGTTGCCCATCGCCGTGCCGCCGATCCCCTGAGATTGCAGGGCGTTTACCTGCGTGCGCAACGACTTGCTGCTCATCGTCCACGGATCGTTGTTGACCTGACTGACGAACTGAGAAGCCGTCTCGCCGAGCGGCAAACCGATCGTGACCGTCTTCACCTGTTGCTGGTTCGTCAGAAAGCCGTCGTTATTATAGCGAGTGTCGATCACATCGTGAAGCTCGAGTGCGCTGCCCCGCACGACGGCCGTCTTGGCCTGCAGCGTCTCGTTCCACGGTCCAAACTTCGCCGGCTTGAAAATCTGTACGTCCATCATCGTCTTGTTGTCGTACCCGACTTGTCCGACATAGAATGTGTTGCCCGTATCGGGATCCTTGCGGAAAAACTGCGGCTCCACCGGGAGCGCGTCGGTGTGGTAGATAATTTGATAGAACGTGCGTGTCGATAAATCGACCGACCGTGGAGCGACGTATTCGTTGATCCCGTACGAAATCGCAAACATCGCGATCCCGAAGAGCACCGGCGCCACCGCGATGCGCATGACCGGAATGCCGGAGGTTCGCATGGCCGTGATCTCGTTGTCGCCCATCACGCGTCCCGTCGCGAGCAGGGCCGCGAAGAGGCAGCCGAATGGAAATGCCATCGGGGTTGCCTGGGGGATGCGGAAAAGAACGAAGCGCAGCACTAGAAAGAACGGTGCGTGCTGATTGATGATGTAGTCGGCTGCGAGAAAGAAGATGTTCAGCGCCCAGAACAGCAAGAACGCGCCCAACGCAAAGACGAACGGGCCGGCCATCTCGTGGAGCAAGTAGCTGTCGAGGATCGGCAGTCGCAGCTCGAACGATCTAACACGAGGAAGCGGCTGCCGTTGCGTCAGGGTCGCCATGTGCCGATTATGCCCGCGGAACTAGTAACTGCGGTACGCGTTGAGCACCCGCGCGACGTAGGCCCGTGTCTCCGCGTAGGGAGGCACGCCGTGGTAGCGATCGACCGCTCCGGGACCCGCATTGTAGGCGGCAACCGCGAGCGTCACGTTGTTGTGATAGCGATCGAGCAGTGAACGGAGATAGCCGGTGCCGCACTGCACGTTCTCGGTCGGGTCGAACGGGTTGGCGATACCGCAGCGCGCCGAGGTGCCCGGCATCAGCTGCATCAGCCCTTGAGCGCCGGCAACGCTGACCGCCGAGGGATTGCCGGCCGATTCGGCCATCATCACCGCGTGCACCAGGCCGACGGGAACCCCGTTGGCATGCGAGGCGCCGTCCTCCAGCGACCGGATCTCCAGCGGATCGAGCCTCGCTTGCGGCGCATACGGCAGATAGCCTGCACCGGCACAGCCGTAGAGCAGGGTCACGAGGCCGCAGATTCCGAGCAGACGCCGCATCGCACCTCAAAAAGAAATCATCGCCCGCAACGCTCCTAATGGAGGCTCCAAAGCTCAGCTCCGCCTTTCTGCCCGTGCCGGGACGAGGCCTGGCGCGCTTGCGAAGCAAGCAAGCAAGCCGGAGCGGCTGCGAGAGACTCCATGCTACCCACGCAGCCTGTTCCTTTCCTGAGGCGCAGCGCCGGCGAGCAAGATTCGGATGGCCGGGCCGTGGTTCGCGGGCTATCGTAGGGTCATGAACCAACAGACTCCCACGCCGGCCGAACGCATCCGGGATATCTGCCGCTACATGGAACGGCACAGCGACCAAACGCTCAACTTGGACGACCTCGCGGCTCGCGCGCAGATGAGCCGCTTCCATTTCGCGCGCAGCTTCAGGAGCATCGTCGGCGTTACGCCCAAGCAATATCTCGCCGGATTACGCCTGCGCAATCTCAAGAATGGCTTGGCCGAAGCCAAGCCGATCGACGCGGCGATCTACGATGCCGGTTACGGTTCGCCCAGCCGCGTGTACGAAGGGGCCGCCTCGAATTTAGGAATGACGCCGGCTCAATACCGGCGCGCCGGCGAAGGTGTCTCGATTTCGTATGCGACCCTCGAGGGTCCGGCAGGATTGATGATGATCGCGGCAACCGATCGCGGCGTCTGCTTCGTTGCGTTCGGCGATTCGTCAGGGGAGCTGTTGGAGCGTTTACGCGCTGAGTATCGCAACGCCGCTATCCAGCCGATGCGCGATAAAGATCAACCACAATTTAAAGCTTGGGTCGAAGCCATCGCGCGCCATCTGCGCGGGGCGCAGCCACATCTCGATCTTCCGCTCGACATTCGGGCGACCGCTTTCCAAATGCGCGTCTGGAAGTACTTGCAGCAGATCCCGTACG
>JBPYEE010000303.1:0-8614 GCA_051985095.1 Vicinamibacterales bacterium
ATCGATCCAGGAACCGCGCGCATCGTCGGCAGCTACAGCACGACCGATTGGGTGTCGCGATGGCTGTATCACGGACTCCACTCGCTCGAGATCCCGAGGCTGTACGAGCGGCGCCCGCTGTGGGACATCGTCGTCATCACCTTCATGCTGGGCGGGATCGCGCTCAGCACGACCGCGATGACGCTGGCGAGGCGCGTCCTTCGCCGTTGGTTTACTGGACGGTGACGGTTCCGATCATGCCGGGGTGGATGGTGCAGTGATAGGAAAACGACCCGCTGTTTTGAAAGGTCTGGGTAAAGCTGGCGCCCGGCCCCATGAGTCCCGAGTCCCATGCGCCGGTGTCCGACGTCGCCGTGTGAGACATGCTGTCGCGGTTGACCCACGTGACGCTCCCTCCCCGGGCGATCGTGATCGGATTCGGACTGTATGCGGTCGTCGTCAACGCAGTCGCGCCGGAAACGATTGTGACCGATGAACCGTTGCCCGACGGCGCCGACGGGCTGCTCGGACTCGAACTGCACCCCACCGTCGTAAACAGCAGCCCCCACACCGCCCATCGAACCGCGCGCGCCATGCTCCTACCCTCCTCGTGATGGCTGCGGGGCAATCGCGTTGCCGTCGCGGACGTCTCGAATTGCAGCCATTTTCGCCGTTCTGAGGTCCGCCGATTTACGAAGGACGCGAGCCCACACAAATGGCGTAACTCGGCGGCGGCGCGGCTGACGCCCCATTCTTATAATGACAGCGATGCCGCGCGCCGCGACCCTGCTGGTGGCCTTCGCTGTCCTGCTCGTCTGCGTCTGGCCGCCCGTCAACGATCGAAGCCTCGCCGTGAAGTTGGTGAACTGGGCGGTCGATCCGCGCGACGAGCTGCCGGTGTTGCCCGAGCCGTTCGCGCTCGGCGCCGGTGACGATCCGGACGCGGTCGCGGAACACGATTCGCAGGTCCAGGCGTACGACACGCTGTACGCCAGAGGCGGGTGGATGCGGCGGCGCCTCGAGCTGAAGGTCGCGCGCGATCCCTTCAACCCGGCGACCGAGCGCCAGCTCCTGCTGGCGCTCGGCATCCTGACCGCGTTTCTCTTCTGGCGAGTCAACCGCCCGTCTTAGTGTGCGGACGACCGGCCGCCGCCCTTGATCGTGATCTTCTCGACCGTCCAGGTCGAACAATCGCCCTTGTAGATGACCGTATCCGACTCGCAGTGCAGCTCGTGGACGAGGTAGCCGGTCTGTCCGTGGCCTTCGCTCGTCTGCGCCCAGCTGAGCGGGTTGCCGTTCAGATCGACCTTGTACAGCTTTCCATTGCCATCCCCGCTGAACAGGAACTGATTCGGCGCGGGTGAGGTGCACACGCTCCACGGCGCGCCGACATTTGCGATGATGCGGACGGGATTCAAGTCGTTGTTGAACACTTGAATGCGGCGGTTACCGCGATCCGCCACGTAGATGTTGCCCTTCGCATCAGAGGCAATCCCGTGCGGAGTGTTGAACTGGTTCGGCCCCGCACCGCGCGTGCCGAGCGCCTTCACCCACCGGCCATCTTTCGCGATCTTGACGACGCGCGAATTGTTGTAGCCGTCGCTGACGAAGATATTGTCCTGCTGATCCCAGGTGACGTCAGTCGGTCGATTGAACGTGCCCATTGAGCCGGCCGTGTAGCGTTCCGTCTCTTTTTCGCCGCGTTCGGTGAACCGCTCGAGGTAGTCGATCGCCTCGGTCTTGCGGCCGAGGACCATCAACACCATCCCCTGCGGATTGAACTTGACGATCATGTTCGCGCCCTCGTCGGTCATCCAGACGTTGTCGTACTTGTCGACGCGAACGGTGTGCGCGAACGAGGCGGCGTAGTTGTCAGGCCCCCATTGCCGCACGAACTTCAAGGTCGGGTCGAATTCGAACAATTGCGAGGCGGTGGCCCCTTTAGCCGGACCGGCGTTGCCGCTGCGGGTGAAAACGAAGAGGTGGCCCTTCGAGTTCTTCGACACGCCGACCGCCTCGCCGATGGTGTGGTTCGGGACGGCGAGCGACAGGACCTCTTCGGTCACCTGCAGGCGCGGGGTCGATTTCTCCAGGGCGTCCTGCTTGGCCAGCGCGGCCTGCATTTCCGGGGATGGCGCCCCCCGCTGGGCGACAACCACGGCGCCGAACAGCATGACTGCCAACGGGATAACGGACCGTGTCATAGCTCCCTCCCCTCCGAAAACCCGGGTAACAACGCGACGCGCGGAGGATACCAGGGTGCTACAATCACCGCCGAGGGAGGGAGCTGGCTATGACGCAGACGCTGCGGATCCCTGTGCTCGCGGCGAGCGCGCCGCTGGTCTTCGCAGGGATGGCTTTTGGGGCACCAGCCGACGGAGCCCGGCAGGTGACCTTCTCGAAGGATGTCGCCCCGATCTTCCAGGCGAAGTGCCAGGAGTGCCACCAGCCTGATTCGATCGCGCCGATGTCGCTCATCACCTACCAGGACGCCCGGCCCTGGGCGCGTTCGATCAAGGATCGCGTTTCGACGCGCCAGATGCCGCCGTGGCACATCGACAAGACTGTCGGCATCCAGAAATTCAAGAACGACATGTCGCTGTCCGACGATCAGGTTGCGACGATTGTCGCGTGGGTCGATCAAGGCGCGCTCCAGGGCGACCCGAAAGACATGCCGCCGCCCAAACCCCTCGTCAAGGACAACGAATGGAAAGCGGTCCGTGATGGGTTCGGCCCGCCCGATCTGGTCGTGCGATCCGCGGACTACACCATGCCGGCAGAGCATCAGGACGTCTGGTTCCGCCCGATGTCGGACATTCCACTCACCGAACCACGCTGGGTGCGACTGGTCGAGATCCGTCCGACGAGCCTGAAGGCACGCAAGATCGTGCACCACTCGATCGCCCATCTCGTACTCGTCGACGATCCGGATGCGGTCAACAAGGGCACGGCGGCTGGTCCGGCGCGCGGAGGTGGCGGTGACCCGGATGACATCGTGAACGCCAGACCGCAGCTGATGGAATGGGCGATCGGCAAGGGCTATGACCTCTATCGTCCGGGGACGGGGAAATTGATGCTGCCGGGCGAGAAGATCACCTGGGATCAGCACATCCACGCGGTCGGTGAGGAAATCACCGGCGGCTCGGAAATCGGCATCTGGTTCTACAAGAAGGGCGAGGAGCCGAAAAAGCGCAGCTATCTGGTTGGCTTCACCGGCATCGACCGGTCGAAGATGCTCGACATCCCGCCGAACTCGATGGCGATGACCGAGGGCTTCACGGTTCTGAAGGAGAACGCGCTCATCGAGAACTTCCAGCCGCATTTCCACCTGCGTGGCAAGGCGATGGAAGTGGAAGCGATCCTGCCGGACGGCTCGCGGCAGGTGCTCAGCTACGTCGGCAATTTCAACTTCAACTGGATGACCAACTACATCTACGACGACGACGCGGCGCCGCTCTTGCCGAAGGGCACGGTCATCCACGTCTCGGCGTGGTACGACAATACGAAGGGCAACAAGAACAACCCCGATCCCGATCAGTGGGTTGGTTTCGGCGACCGCACGGTCGACGAAATGGCGCACGCCTGGATGAACGTCACCTACTTCACCGATGAGGAGTTCAAGGAGCTCCAGGCCGAGCGCAAGGCGAAAACGGCCCGCACGACCACCGACACCCCCAATCAACAGCAGTAACAAACGACGCGTCCATTCTTGCGCCGCCGGCCCGCAGCCGGCGGCGCTTTGTCGGTACGGCAACCACGGGAGGGATTCGTGACTACGAAGCACCTCGTTGGATTTGCTATCGTCGTCGCCGGCCTGCTCGGCGTCACTCCACCGGCACTCGCTCAGAACAATCAAACCGGCACGGTCCGTGGAGCTGTCACCGACGAGTCAGGCGCGGCGATACCCGGCGTGACCGTGACGTTGAGCAGTCCCGCGCTGCTCGTGCCGCAGGTCGTGTCAACGGATACGGCGGGCAGCTACCACTTCGAGCAGCTGCCGGTCGGCGTCTACAGGCTGACCTTTGATCTCTCCGGCTTCCGGCAATACGTCCGCGAGAACGTCCAGATCACGCCGGGATTCTCCGCCGAGGTGAAGGTGCAGATGAGCATCGGCAACCTGCAGGAGAGCATCACCGTGTCCGGGGCGAGTCCGGTCCTCGACACCACCTCCACGACTGTCTCCACCAGCGTGGGCGCGCAGACGCTCGCCAACGAACTGCCGGCGACGCGCACGATGCAGGAGATGGTGTCGATTGCGCCGGGCGTCATGCCGACGGCCGCGCCTGACCTCGGCGGCGGGAACATCGCGAGCTTTGTGCTGTCGGCCTACGGCATCACCGGCCAGTCAACGGCGCTCATCGAAGGCATCAACACGCGGAAGAGCAACAACAACGCCGAAACCAACTTCGACTACACCGGCCTCGAGGAAATGCAGGTCGTCCCCACCGGCGGCGACGCGCAGACGGCGCTCCCCGGGGTGTTCCTTAACGCGATTGTGAAATCCGGCGGCAACAGCGTTCACGGACGCGGCGAAGGGACCTGGGAAGATCAGAAGTTTGAAGGCAACAATCTCACGTCGACGTTGATTTCGCAGGGCTACACGACGCCGCAACTGCTGCTGCAGGCCAAAGACGCCAGCGGGAACCTTGGCGGTCCGATCCTGAAGGATCGCTGGTGGTTCTTCGGCGGCGCGCACGTGAACACGAGCGATCGCACGGCGCTCGGGTACGTGGACGCCAGCGGCAACGCGATTCCGGCGTACGGCCGGCTGGCCAACGTGACAGGCAAAACGACCTATCAGCTCTCGTCCAAGTACCGCCTGGTGGGATTCTGGACGCGTGAGACACAGTATTTTCCTGATCACTTCGGCAGTTCGACGGTGCCCTTTCCGAACACCCGGAACTTCACCGAAGACGCGTACGAGACCAAGGGCGAGATTCAGGGGACCGTGACGCCGCATCTGGTGATTGCGGCCTTCGTCGGGCACCACGAGTACGTCGCCACGTACAATTCGCAGCCGAGCGCGGCCGGCATTCCAAGCATCGCCGACCTGACCACCCAATTTCAAAACGGCCCGAACATGGGTCAGGATCGGCGGCCGCGCAAACAGAATCAGGTCACCTGGTCGATCAACTACTTCCCTCCCGGCGAGTTCCTGGGCCGCCACGAGCTGAAGGCGGGATCCACCTACATGTTCATGTGGACCGGCACGAACGAACCCGAAGGGCTCCACAGCAACTACCAGCTGGTCTTCCAGACGGTTGGCGGCGTCGTCGGCACGCCAGTCCAGATCCGCTTCTACAACTATCCGATCACGGAGAATCGCGAGAACCTGGTCGACGGTGGCTTCTACGGGCAGGACACGTGGCGGATCGGCGGCCGGCTCACCCTGAACCTCGGCTTGCGCCTGGATCAGTTCTCGACCTCGATTCCCGCACAGAACAAGCCGGGCGATGCGTTCGGTCCGCCGTGGGTGCCGTCAGCGTCGGGCAATCCAAACATCTACGTTGGCGCCGCACAGTCCTTCCCCCAGGTGGACACCGGCGCGTGGTGGTCGCTGGCGCCGCGCGTTGGCGCGAACTGGGATGTGCGCGGCAACGGCAAGACGGTCATCAAGGGGAGCTTCGGGAAATACAACTGGACGCCGGGCGATGACTACGGGTCCCCATTCAATCAAGACACGACGAGTGTTTCGACCTATCGGTGGTCGGGCGCGGGCTGCACCGAAGCGTTGGCGCTCGCGGGTCGATGCGACTACGTCCCGGGCAGCGTGAATCTGAATCCCAACGGTCCCGATTTCCAGTCGATTCTCGGCGGCAGCAACGGCGCGACGGTGAAACTCTCGAACAGCGTCATCAATCCCAACCTCCAGCAACAGTATTCGTTGAACTATCAGCTGTTCCTTGAACGGGAGGTCGCCCCCGGGCTGCTCGCGCGCGTGGGCTACACGTATATCCAAAACCAGAACACCTGGCTGCAGATTCCGTCACTCCTGCCCTACAGTGGCTGGACGATCCCCTATACCGTCTATGATGGCGGGCCGACCGTGCCGTCATGCTTTTCAACGACGCCCGGCAAGTGTCCCGCCGTCGGAACCCCGATCACGATCTGGGATATGAATCCGACGTACAAAGGCGCGACCTACAGCCAGACGATGTATGTGAATCGAACGGCGGGCGATCGGTTCGGGACGATTGAAGCAACCGCCATCAAGCGGCCGGGATCGGGCAAGTGGAACGTGCTCGCCAGCTATACGGCAACGCACAATCATCAATACATCAACAGCAACAACGGGAACAACGCCGCCGCGCCCATCCAGACGAACCCCAACCAGTTGTATTTCCCTCTGGACACCACGTGGGCATGGCAGGGGCGGCTCACGGGCAATTACCGGCTGCCGATGAACTTCGACATTTCAGGGACGCTCAACGTGTACAACGGGCTGCGCGGCCAACGAACCGAAACCTACGTGCTGCCCAACGCCGGGTCGATCACGATCCCGGTCGAGGCATTCGGGTCGATCACCGGCCCCGTCCGCGACCTGCTCAATCTGCGCCTCGCGTGGAACCTGAAGAACCGGTACGGATCATGGCGGCCGAATTTCGAAATCCTCAACGCCACAAATGCCGCCGCGCCCTGGAGCATCACCTTCAACTCCGGCCCGCGGTATGGCTACTACAACAGCATCGACACGCCGCGAATCCTGCGCTTCGGAGTCATCTATGAGTTTTAGCAGATGGCTCGGCCTGTGCTGCACGACGCTCCTGCTGACGCCGGCGCCGGCCTCGGCGCAGGCCGCGACGACGGCCGGCGAATTCTCGATCGAGCCGCCGACGCTCGTCGCGCTCGGGTTCGACTGGAAGATCGCGGGTGACGACAACCGCAATGCGAAGGTCGACGTCTCGTATCGGAAGAAGGGCGCCACAGAGTGGCGGACGGCCCTGCCGCTCCTGCGATTGCAGCGCGAACAGATCAACGGTCGCGTCGGTGGCCCCAGTTTCACCGACGCGGCCAACGCGGTGCAGAGCGCGGCAGCGCTGGCCGCCACGCGGCCACCCGCCGCGGCGCCGCCGGCCGGCGGACGCGGTGGCGGATCAGGCGAAGGCGGGCCACTCGCGTTCAGTCCGTTCTCCTACACGGCCCCGAACATGTTTTCCGGCAGCATTTTCGATCTCGAACCGGATACCGAATACGAGATTCGCCTCGTCTTGTCCGATCCCGATGGTGTCCGCGGCCAAGCGCAGCAGCTGGTGACGGCGCGAACGCGGAAGGAACCCGAGCCGGCGGCGGACGGCAAGGTCTATCACGTGTACCCGGTGGGCTACGAGGGGCCGCGGCAGGAACCGTCGTTCATCGGCCTGATGGCGGCGTATTACATGGGCGCGGCGCATTTTGACTACGAGAACGCCTATCCTCCGCGCGTGCAGCCCGGCGACACGATTCTCGTGCACGCCGGGCTGTATGTGAGCGACCGCTTTCATTACATGAACGGTGCGCCGCGGCCTGGGTACCTCGCGCTCGGCACGGTGTTCGACGGCACCTACTACTTGAGCCAGAGCGGCACTGCTGAGCGACCGATTGCGATCAAAGCGGCGGGTGACGGCGACGTCATCTTCGACGGCGACGGCGCGCAGAACCTGTTCAACGTGATGGCCGCCAACTACAACTACTTCGAGGGTCTGACGATCCGGAACACCAACGTCGCGTTCCTGGCGGGCCTGAAAGGGATCGGTGGCGCCAGCGGCTTCACGTTGAAGCGATCGAAGATCGTCAACGTCGGCCGGGCCATTCAGGACGACTGGTCCGGGTCGAAGAACTTCTATATCGCCGACAACGTGTTCATCGGCCGCCACGATCCCGACAGGATGATGGGGTGGAGCGGCGCCATCTGGCAGAAGTTTCCCGGGTACCCGGAATTGCTCCTCTCGGAATATGCCATCAAGCTGTACGGGCAAGGCCATGTCGTGGCCTACAACTACGTCGCCGACTGGCACGACGGCATCGATGTCGCCACCTATGGCAATCCCGACGGGACGCCCAGCGAAGTCGCGGATCGCTTCCCGATGGCGATCGATTTCTACAACAACGACATCTACAACATGGGCGACAACTGCATCGAGACCGACGGCGGCGGCCGCAACATCCGGGTCGTCCGGAATCGCTGCTTCAACTCCGCGTCGGGCGCGCTGAGCGCCCAGCCGCTGTTTGGCGGCCCGGTCTACTTTGTCCGCAACCTGGTTTACAACGGCCCCGGCAGCGGGTCGCTCAAGTACGTCGCGACACCGGCGGGCGTGCTCTGTTACCAGAACACGCTCGTGGGCGAGGCGAACGTCCCGGGTCCTGCGTCAAACGAGCACTTTCGAAACAACTTGATCCTGGCGCAGGGCGCGGCGGAGACGGTTTTCGCCGTGGGCACGTTCACCAACTACTCCAGTTCGGATTACAACGGGTTCCGGCCAAACCCGGGCGCCGCCGTATCGTTCCAGTGGAATTCGCCGCCGGCGGCAACGGCAGCCGACTATCTCACCGCGCCGACGGTGCGCCGGTTCAGGACGCTGGCGGACTACAGCGCCGCGACCGGACAGGACACGCACAGCATCCTCGTCGACTTCACAGTCTTCGCGCATGTGCCACC
>JBPYEE010000304.1:0-3654 GCA_051985095.1 Vicinamibacterales bacterium
TGTGGCAATGCCTTATCGACGTGTATCGTTCGCTCGGGGCAAATATTTCGCTCATCGATCATCGATTCTCAGTGGTGCCCGTCGGATCGAAAGGGGCGGCCTCGCCGGCGCCCGTCGGTTTTGACTACGACGAAGGGCTGAAAGAGCAAGTGTCCCGCGCCTTCGCCGACCAGGGTCCGGTCATGCTGTCGGGTGACCGCGCAACGTCCTGCACGCCGGTTGTTCAAGGCGGCGTGACGGTCGGGGCGGTGCTCGTCACCGCCGAGCAGCCGCAGCTCGACGAAGCGCAGCTGTTGCGGGCCGGTGCGGTGCTGGCGCGCGCCATCGAGGATGAGCTGATTGAGTCGCATGCCGACGTGGCGCTCCTCTCGCGCCGGGTCACAGCCCTTCATCAACTCCTACACGCGGCGGCCGATCGCGGATCGGCGCACGATGTCGTGCGGCAGTTTTCTGAGGCCCTGAGTATCTGGGAAGAGGCCGAGGTGTTTGGGTACCGGACCGACCTGAACGGCCGCCATCAGCTTGACGTTGCCTTGCCCGGCTCGGATCGGTCGGCCGTGCCGGAGGTCATCGAAGCCGGTCGCGTACCGGCGGAACCTCCGCTGTTGATCATGTCCCGCGGCGATAAAGAAGACCTCGGCTTCCGAGTAGCCGGGGAGACGATGTTGACCACGGCCGTTACCGACGGCGGTACGTGGTTGCTCGCGATCAATGCCGACGCTCATGTGCCAGAGCGCTTTGAACTGTCTCTTGCCGCGCTGCGCGTCGCGGTCCCGGCCGCACTCGCTCGCGAGTCGGCGCGGTTGACGTGGGCGATGATGCAACACTTCGTCGAGGCGGCCCGGCCGGAGGACGGCGCAGCCCGGGCGCTGGGCGCGTTGACGGCCGCCAGCGGCGCCGTCGTTCGGTTATCGGTACAGAACCCGGCGAGGCAGGTTGTGTTGGCGGTGGGGGGTGGGATCGAGGGGGACGAGCGCGAGCCGGTGCGCAATGCTGCGCGGTTGCGCGCCCGGTTCGGGACGTCGAGCAACCTGACGGCCATTCTCGAGATGCGGGCGGCAGACGCCGCCGGCTTTGGCACGCGCGAGTCCGTGCTGTTCGATACCGCAATCGAGAACGTCCGCACGTGGCTGACGACGGCCGGGCCGCAGATGACGACCCACAACGATCGGCGCCGCAGTCCGCGATCGTTCGAACAGGTGATCGAGCGATACGTAAGCGATCCCGACAGCGCTCGCGACGCCGCAGTCATTCTGATCTCGGCGGCCGACCCGGCTGCGCCGCCGCAAACCGCATCCGATTGGCTTCGCCATGTCCGCCCGCAGCTTCGACCCACCGACCTGGCCGGACGTCTGGCTTCGGGCGAGGTGGCCATCCTGGCGCTCGACACCTCGCCCGCCGGCGCGCGTGTGGTGGCACAGCGTATCGCGCAAATTCTGAGCACGACGGGTCAGGCGGGGCGGCCGATCATCCTGATGGGCGCGGCCACGGCGGTCGGTCGATGGACCGATGGCGACGCTGTGGTCGATCGAACGAGGCTGCTCGCCGTTGATTCGAGTCCGGTCATCGGCTGATCGAAGTCAGAGAAATCAGCGACAATCCAGCTCCCACGTGAATCATAGCGACTTAAGTCTGCCAATCTGAAACCTAGATTCCTCCTGTCCACCGCCCTAAGTCATAGCACTCGAATAGCTTGATACCCCGATGGAGGAGGCGCGCTCCATTGGCGGCTTGCTTGCACCACCGGCAGCGAACTCGGATTCCCCGGGAGACACATGAGCACTATGACGATGCGGGCCAAGGCCCGTGTGGACCTCATTGGCCGCAGCCCCGAGATCCTGGCCTTGCGTGAAGAAGTGGAGCGCGTATCGCGCTCGGACGCCAAGGTACTGATCACGGGTGAGAGCGGGGTCGGCAAGGAGATTGTCGCGCGCAGCATCCACGGGCTGGGCCCGCGGGCGGCGATGCCGTTTGCGCCCGTCAACTGCGCCGGCTTGCCGGAAACGCTGCTCGAATCGGAACTGTTCGGGCACGTGAAAGGCAGTTTCACCGGGGCGTACCGCGACAAGCCAGGGAAGCTCGAAACGGCGCACATGGGGACGGTGTTCCTGGATGAAGTGGGCGAGATGACGCTGCGGATGCAGGGTCTGCTGCTGCGATTCCTCGAGACTGGCGAATTGCAGAAGGTCGGCGCAGACGGCGGCAGCCGGCACGTCGATGTGCGGGTGGTCGCGGCGACCAACCGGAACCTGCGGGACATGATTGCCCAGAACCAGTTCCGCGACGATCTCTACTATCGATTGAACGTCATCCACATCGTCGTGCCGCCGCTCCGCGATCGGCGGGAAGACATCCCGCACCTGGTCGACTCGTTCCTCAGCCGGTACACGAGCGCGAATCGCTCGTCGATTACGGGCGTGTCGGCGGCGGCCATGAAGGCGCTGACCGACTATTCGTGGCCGGGCAACGTGCGCGAACTCGAGAACGTCATTGAACGCGTGGTCGTGACGGCCAAGGGTGTGCAGGTGGAGCTCGACGACCTGCCGCCGGATATCCGGGCGCAGGACCCGATCAATTTCAAACCGCGCCGCGAGCGCCGACGCACCGTCGCCGACGATCTCTACAAGCGGCTGACCGAGCAGCGCGAATCGTTCTGGACCACCGTCTATCCACTCTTCATGGAACGTGAGATCACGCGATCGAACGTCCGGGAGGTCGTCCGCAAGGGTCTCGAGGAGGCTCGGGGCAACTACAAGATCGTCGCGCGGCTGTTCAACATGGAGTCGCGTGACTACAAGCGGTTCCTAAACTTCCTGAGAAAACATGATTGCCAAATTCCGTTCAAAGAGTATCGCTAGCGGCGCGGCGGCGGCCGCCGCGCTGCTGTTGATGGCCGATCGGGCGACGGCGCAGTCACCGAAGGCCACCTCGAACAAGACCGCCTCGAAAGGCGCTGCGACCTCGCCCAGCGCGCCGGCGCCGTCGGCACCTGGTGCGATCGCCGTGACACCGGGCCTCCCTGTCCCCGCCGAGTACAAGATCGGCGCCGACGACGTGCTGTCGATCGTGTTCTGGCGTGACAAGGATCTAACCTCGGATGTTGCGGTGCGCCCTGACGGCAATATCTCGATTCCCCTGATCAACGACGTCCACGCTGCGGGGCTGACGCCGGCGGAGCTGAAAGACCGCATCATCGATGAGGCGAAGAAATACATCGAGGATCCGAGTGTGACCGTCGTCGTCAAGACAATCAATAGCCGGAAGGTGTTTATCACTGGCGAGGTGAAGAAGCCGGGACCGTACGCGTTGACCGAGCCGGTGTCGGTGCTGCAGTTGATTTCGATGGCCGGCGGCCTCGGCGACTACGCGAAGTCAGACAAGATCACGATTGTGCGCGAGGAGAACGGGAAGCAGTCGAGCTACAGATTCAACTACAAAGAAGTCCTCGCTCAGAAGCGGCTGACGCAGAACATCGAGTTGAAGCCCGGCGACACGGTTATCGTCCCCTGACGCGCTCGAAGGACGATCTGGTGAGCGGACGAGCAATCGGAATTCGATTCGTGTGCGTGATCGGAATCCTGTGCGGTGTGACCGCGCGGGCGGCCGCACAGCCCGAGCCCAGTGGGGGACCGTTTTCGGGGCTCTTTCGGGGAA
>JBPYEE010000305.1:0-4177 GCA_051985095.1 Vicinamibacterales bacterium
CCGTTCGTGCCGCTCGGACGCCAGCGCCGCCGCGAGTTCCTCCTTCAGGGCTACGTCCAACGCTTCCCGAATCTGTCGCCTAAATTGCGCTTCGAGGTCCTGACGAAACTGCAGAATGGTGGCGGGGCTTGTGCTAGTCTCCTGCATGGCGTACCTCCGTCGCCGCTGCTAACGGCGATTTGCTTAGGTCAGCAGGAGGTTACGCCATTTTCGTTTTTCCACAACAATCGGGATACATCCTCAACCGGCCAGGCGATCGGCTCTGGAGCCGCTTCGACCCGGATCGCATTGCAACAGGAACACGGCGGCAGGAGGCACTCGACGCGGAGAGATGTACTTTGTCAGCTCGTCGTACATGAACTCGAAACACGCAGAGCACTCGCAACGCGACGGGGCGTCTCACAGATCGCGTCAAGATCGTTATCGGGATTGCTGGGCTAGCATCTGCTTAAGGCTCCGAGCGGCGAGGGGACACGGCTCGTCGTAGTGTCGCCGAGGGAGCTTTGTCGGTAGCCGCAGGTCAGCTTGACTCTGAACGTCTTATACTTTGAATGCGTGAAGGAGCCGCCGGATTGTATCGTCGTCTCCCGTTGATCGTGAGCGCATTGGGCATTGCTGTACTGGCGACGAAGCCGGTCACGATGTCCGGTCAGTCGGTCCCGGACTGTGCCGTCACTACGCCGCAGGCACCGCCTTTCGTACCACCCTTTCCGTATCCAACCGCTGCGCCGAGGGGATGGTTCTGGTATGGCAGTGATGCGCTGTGGACGTGGCTACCCGTCAGCGGAAAGGCGATCCAGCGGGACAAGTCCTTTTGGTGGCACCCTGGCTTTTACCCTCGGATCGAGCCGGATCCAGCGTTTCGCATCGAAGCGATTCATTTGCAGACGAACGCCCGCATCGTGGCTCGTCGCGCGATGAATGCCTTCGCGGAGGACCTGGGCGGCTGGACCATGCTCACATCGCTCGAACTGCCATTGGCTGGTTGTTGGGACGTAACGGCTACCTATCAGGGCGCACGGGTAGAGTATGTCGTTGCCGTCGACTGACGCCCTTCAGACGGCTCTGCAGGGGGAAAGCGCCTCGCTCGCCGCACTGGCCTTGCTCGTCGTCGTGATTCTTGTTGCTGGTAAGCCGAGTCGCGATCGCCTTGCGTTCCGACGGTGGTCGAGACGTTGGTGAAGGAGCCCAAATGCTTGCGAAGCACGGGCGACCGCAATGATAAGGTTATCCGTGTTCATGGTGTTCGCGGCGGCGCTTGGCCCGCCTTTGGTTGAGGCACAAGCGATCTCAGATCTTCTGGCCGTTCCGACCGCTGAACAGATTATTGCAGCTGCGGGAAGCGAAAAAAACGCAGCTACAGTTGTGGGTACCGCAATTGGACAAGACGCCGTCCGGCGTTTCGGCCTGCCACTTCAAGCTCAATACATCGTCTCATTACTCGACGTACAGTGGCGCGATCAATGGATTCCCAAAGCAGGTGTGTACAACGCGAAGGACGGTCGGCGAGTCACGTTCGTTCGACTGTCGCCGACCGAAGCTGCCGCCACGTACCAACGGTGTGGACGCGTGTTGGTTCTTTGGCCAATTGAGGTTACGGCAGAGACCCTTACGCTGCAGGTAGTCGACCAGGGTCGATGTTCATCATCAGGCCTTCAACTCACATTTCGGCGACGCGGCGGCCAGCTACAGCCTGACGGCGAACCGAAGACCATAGGTAATGAAATTCCTCAGTGCGGATGTCAGTAAGAGCACACAGTTGACAAGCTTGATCATCGGGACATCTGAAGCGTGAACTCCTCGACAGGCTGCCCACCTGAATTCGGTGCGGCAACGACCGGGACCAGGTGGCGCGACCATCAGCCCACCAACGTCTTTGCTGCGACGAGCGCCGATCAAGGAAAGCGGTTTGGCGCAGGCGTCCGCGTCAATGACGAAGACCGCGCGGCGCACGTGTACGGCGAAGATCCACCTCGCATGGCACCCGGCACACCGAACGGAACGGCGCCTCCGACGATCGTCGTGACCTGGCCGTCTGAGCGATCGACAAGACTGGGCTTGCGGGCCGCACGGTCGGTCGACGGCGGCCGAACCGTCGGTTCGTCGACATCAATCGGCAGCGAAGCGATCCCCGGCGAGCGTGGTTTCCAGTCGGTCTCGGTCGGATCGGATCGCATCGTGCGCGCGGCTTGGCTGGATGGCCGTCGCGATCCAGGCGGTGCCCTCCACCATGCGACTGTCGGGACGGACCGGGATCCGATGCATCTGATGTTCGCGTCCAGTCGAGACGGTGAGCCATGGACGGCCGAAACACGTCTGGCCACAAATGTTTGCGGCTGTTGCAAGACCGCCATCGCCACGGGATCGGACGGATCGATCTACGTGGCCTTCCGAAACATCTATCCCGGCAATCTGCGCGATATCTCTTTCGGGATGTCCCGTGACGGGCGCACGTTCTCAACGCCCGTGCGCGTCAGCGAGGGCCATTGGGCGCTGGACGGATGTCCCGACGACGGTCCGACGATGGCGGCCGACCGTGCCGGGATGATTCACGTCGTTTGGCCGACGTTGGTACAGGGCGCAGAGCCCGCCATTGGAATGTTCCATGCGTCGACGCAAGACGGCCTGACGTTTAGCTCGCGGCAGCGGGTTGAGACACTGGGAACCCCAAACCGTCACATCCCCAGCTGACGGTCGGTGCATGCGGCGCGCTGACGCTGCTCTGGGATGAAGTGCAAGCCTCACCCCGACGGGCCGTGATGCGCCAATTGACTCCGCTGCCGTCGGGCGACGTCCGAATCGGTGACGTCCATCTCGTGAGCGGCTCGCACTCGGCCGTGTATCCGGTGGTTGCCCCCGTGTCGGACGGCTTGATTGCGGCCTGGAACGAGATCAGCGATCCTAGCGGTGAGCACTCGGACATCGCCATCCGGCGCATCCCCCTAGACCGTGCTTGCGAGGTGCCGGAGAACGCCGCTCTCTTGATGTCAATGACCAACGCGGTGAGCGATCGACCGGCAGCGGTCCAATGGTACGTGCTGAGGGGCGCGATCGTGTCAGTCGACAGGGCGGGGAAGACGCTCACCGTTGATCACGAAGCGATTCCTGGATTCATGGGGGCGATGACGATGTCGTATCCGGTCAGGGATTCGAAGGCGTTCGACTGGGCGGCGAAAGGCGAGCTGGTCACAGCGACCGTGGTTCGAACCGGTGATGACTACTGGCTGGAGAGTATCGCTCAACGGTCTATCCCGTGATGGACATGAGAGACTACCTTGGCCGGGTTAACGAGCACGGTGCCTATTGAAGAGGAGGAGTCATGGTTGTTCACAGATCGCACGTCACATGGTTGGCCGTTGTTGTTGCTCTGATAGGAGGCAGCACGGCATTCGTACTCGCGCACACCAAGCTGGAGAAGAGTGAGCCAGCCGCGGGAGCGACGTTAAACACCGCACCGAAGCAGTTGCAACTCCGGTTCAACGAGACCATCGACGCCGCGGTCAGCAAACTCGAGATGACGAATGGATCAAAACAGGTGGAGCTGAGCGGCATGCACGTGATGGGTGGGAAGACGCTGATGGCAGCGGTCACCGGTCAGGTGTCAAACGGCACCTACAAGGTTGCTTGGCAGACCGCGGGCGACGACGGTCATGTCGTCAAGGGCGACTACACGTTCACCGTCAAAATGGCGACGCATTAATGGCGTCGATCCGAGAGGGCGGTGCGGTCGCGATCGCTGCAGTGCTGTCGCCGCGCCTGTCTTCATGATGCAAGCGCGGTGGGCGCGCGCCTCTCGCGCGCGGCCGGCGCCTTGCCGCGGCTCACTATGAAAGGCCGCTTGCGTTTCAGGCCGGGTGAGGCTGAGCAGGCGCTCGAACTCGCGCTCGCGTTACTCGAGGGCCCGTCACGCTGGCGCCCCGTCGCGCTCTGAGAACCGATGCCACTATGTGGCTGCTCTGCCAGGTGGCGGCGCCTTTCGGCGTAACGGTCTCCGTGTGGACGAACGCAGTAGACGCGAACGTGAATGAGTGGCCCTGCACGGATGGGCCGATGCCGCCCGTCCAATCCATCACCCTCCGCGACCGGGATGGCGGGTGTGTCTGACGCAAGCGGCGAGCGACTGGACGACATCGGCGATATCGTCGCTGTTCGGGGTCAACGCCATTCCGAATCAACT
>JBPYEE010000306.1:0-3640 GCA_051985095.1 Vicinamibacterales bacterium
TGTACGGCGAAGAGCTGCCGAACCAGAATGGCGCGCCGCTCCGCCTGGTCGTGCCGTGGAAGTACGGCTTCAAGAGCATCAAGTCGATCGTGAAGATCCGGTTCACCGACAAGCAGCCGTACACGACGTGGATGAAGGAAGAGCCGCAGTTCTACGGCTTTTACTCGAACGTCAATCCCCAGCCGACCAACTCCACGTTTCGCGATCAGTCGACCGAGCGACGCCTCGGCGAGTTTTTCATGCGCAAGACGCTCCCGTTCAACGGCTACGGCGACGATGTCGCATCGCTCTACGCAGGCATGGATCTCCGAAAAAGCTTCTAGCCGGATCGGACAGCATCGGGCAACTTCCTGTTCAGGCGATTGGGCAGCGGGTGCGCCATCACTGAACGAGCCGTCCCGGTCGTAATGGTCGACCTCCCCACCAGTCGGCGCGGCAGGGATTCGTGGACGGTAACAGTCGTTTGTGAACTTGTGCGATGCGGCCCGCGGCTCTGTTCCTGGACGTCGCGGCGCGCGGCCCATTTGGCCCGTTAGGCCGACACGCGGTAGGCTCTTAGGCAACACGAGACCAATCTGAGCATTGCGTTTCGCGCCCGGGGCCGGATTCGACCCTTTCTCCTCAGATTAAATGCTGCTCCGCCGGGTCGCGCTTGCTGATCTTGAGAGGAGATGCCTGTGGATGATCAAGCACGGTATTACAAGGCGAAACTCCAGTACGAAATCGACCCCTGGGATTTGAACGAGGCTCTTGGACGAGGAGACAAGATTCATCTTGTCGATACGCGATCGCCGGAGGCCTACGGGACAAGTCACATTCCCGGCGCCGTCAACATCCCACATCGAACGATGAGCGCTGCAACGACGGCTCACCTGGACAAAGGGGCCTTGATCGTCACGTACTGCGATGGGATTCGGTGCAACGGCTCGACCAAAGGTGCGCTGAACATGGTCCAGCTTGGGTTCCAGGTAAAGGAGTTGATCGGCGGTCTCGATTGTTGGCGGTACGACGGCTATCCGGTTGATGGACTGGAGCCTGTGCAGCCTGCTGGCTCATGCGGCTGTTCATAGCAAACGCCCGTCGCGTGGCTCGGTGTGGCGACGCGTAAGCATCTTGGAAGGTGCGGCCCAACCCGCAAATGCAGCTGACAGGCCGATCTGCGCAAAGACTCCGTCCGTCAATCGACTGTACCGGTCATTTGCAGCTCGCAGGGCCGGCGTACGTCCACCGGAACGGCTTCGCATCGCGGTTGGACCGATCGATGTAACGGCGAATCTTCCGCGCGAGATCGCGCGTCGAGTTGAAGATGCCGCGGGCGATCACATCGCGCTCGATGTTCGAGAACCAGAGTTCGACCTGATTGAGCCACGACGCGTAGGGCCCACACGGCCACGCATCAAATCTCTTCACGGTGCAGGCAAGAGGCTCATTCGAGATCAGTCCGCATCCACCAGAGGCCAACGTCCGCTGCTTGTGCGGCAACAAAACCCTGCACGAACATGTCGCGCAGCGTGGCATCTCGTGGCACCACACGTCGTCGTCGACGTGGCCACAACTGCGCCGGCCCAGCTCCGACATGCACCCTCTGTTGCTCGATCGCCTGTACCGTCTTGACATCATTTTAGTAAACACTGTAATGTTCCCCGTCATGCCCCGGCTCCAGGCAGCCGCTGACGTCTTCCGGGCCGTGGCCGATGCCAACCGCAGAACTTTGCTCGACGCGATGGTGTCGGGTGAAACGGCCGTCGGTCAGCTGGTCAAGGCCTCGGGGCTGTCCTATTCCGCCGTCTCGCAGCACCTGGCCGTTCTCCGTACGGCGGGGCTGGTGGAGAGCCGAAGAAAAGGCCGTCACCAGCTGTATCGACTCGAGCCCGGTCCCCTTGCTGAAGTGCACGCCTGGGCCGGCCGCTACGAGCGATTCTGGCGAACCCACCTCGGGCGATTAAAGCGTCTCGTTGAACCTGCGCGATGAGGCTCGACCTCACCCTCAGTGAGCATTTCGACGCATCGGTGCAGGACGTCTGGGGCGCGATCACCGACCGACGAATGCTCACGCTGTGGCTTATGGAAAACGATTTTGAGCCGCGTGTCGGCGCGCGATTCGCGCTCCGACGCGCAGATCCGACGCCAGGGTGGCGCGGATGGGTTCAGTGTGAAGTGATCGAACTGCAACCGCCGACACGCATGGTGTGGTCGTGGTGCGACGACGACGGCGCGGAACTGACCAGCCGCGTCATCTTCGAACTGCAGGAGGAAGGTGCCGGTACGCGATTGACCCTGCGGCACATCGGCGATACGGCCGACGCGATGGGACACATGATTCGAGAGCGATGGCCCATCAAACTAGGGGCCCTGGCCTCGGCGCTAGGAGACGAGCGATGACCACAAAAACACTCAAGCAAACGGTCCTGTTCAAGGGGACACCGCCCCGGAAGGTGTACGACCTCCTCATGGTGTCCCGCAAGCACGCCTCGCTGTCGCGCGAGAACGCTGTGATCAGCCGGAGGGTGGGTGGAGCGTTCAGCGCGTGGGGCGGACACATTACCGGCTTTAACCTCGCCCTGAAGCCGGGGCGGAAAATCGTGCAGGCGTGGCGCGCAACGGGATGGTGGCCGGACCACTATTCGATTGCCTCCTTCGACTTCCAGAAGACGCCACGGGGAACCAAATTGACGTTCACACAGATTGGTATCCCGTCGCACCGGTACAGCGGCCACTATCGTGGTTGGATCGAGACCTATTGGACGCCGATGCAAGAGATGCTGCGTGACGGGCGCCTCAGTCAGAAGACGTTGGCCCGAGTGAAAATCGACCGCGAGCAGCGGATCAAGGCCGGCCATTTCCGACGGACGATCTCGAAGGCATCGTAACGTGGGCGGCAGCTGGGCGAGCTACAGCTGCCGCATCGGCGTGACCAGTGCGCGACTCGGCGTCAAAGCACGAAGCAATTCCGGCCCGCGCGATTTGATTTTGCGATCGCGACTTCGGCTGTGCCGCTCTCGCAGTTCATGGCCAAAGGACCACTTGAGGTCTGTCCTGCAATTGAACGTTCGTTTGCGGCAGTCCTTTGCACCTCCGAGACGACGCACGCGCGAAATGCATTACCGCACGCCGCGCGACGCAAAGCGGAATCGTCCGATGTGTTCAGCGGGCGGGCGGTGTGCGGCGAACGAACGCAAACTCGAACACCCCGGCTTCGAACGTCGACGACACGATGATGCCGACCCGATCGAGCAGGCGTCGGATCGGGGCGTTGTGGATGTGCACGCTTGCAACGAACCGGTGAAACCCGCAGGCCTCCGCCGCGTCGAGCACGCGGATCGCGAGTGCGGTACCGAGGCGCTGGTTTTGCCATTCGTCACGCACGACGAGGCCGAGCTCGACGGTCGTGTCGTCGACGGCGCCGAAGCTGGCGATCGCCACCGTGTCGGCCCGACCATCAATATCGTCTTCGGCGACGAGCGCCACTTGACGGCATTCATCGACGTTAGCGAGCTGCCGCACAACCGCGTCGGGCAGCGATGGCATCGTGGAAAAGAACCGCAGATAGCGGGTGCGCGGGCTCAGATGGGCGTACAACTCGCGGATCGGATCCTCTTCGAATCGCCGCAGCCGGCGGACGCGCAGCCGCCGGCGGTTT
>JBPYEE010000307.1:0-15783 GCA_051985095.1 Vicinamibacterales bacterium
AACCGGAGGGAGGGGACTTCAAGAGACGTCACGGTGTTGGGTCCGGTGACCCTGGAATGGTGCGAGCGTCCTGGCGCGAGAAACGCCGGCCCGGGGATTTCCAAACCGAGGTGACGGGCGCCAGGGCGTGGGTAATGGACGACGCGATCCTCAAGCGACCGTCGGTTCTTGCGCGCAGATCCCACGTATCAATAAAAGGATCTTGCGAACCTCAATCTGTCCGAACGATGCTTGGTTGGTGTCAGTGGTGAGCGGTCTCATGACGGCGCGTAAGGCGGCGATTGGGCAATGCCATTCGTTGCCGCGGTCACCGTCAGAACGACGTCACGCGCGTCGCGCGGAGAATACGAGCGTGTTTTGCGAGCGGCTCAAGGCTCGACGACGACGATCGGCGTGTAGAGCCAAGCCGCATCAGTCGGCTGGCGGCCCAATGGATATGCACACTCGACTGAAGGCCGGCAACAGCAATGAACTTGACCGCATCGCACGACAACGGATCGGCCGCTACGGCGCATCGAATGGACCCCGGCTCCCGACCGGAGTCGATATGACGGCCACGAGCGCACCGGCGGCACCGAGGAGCGTCAAACGTTCCGGTGAAATGTTTCGGTGAAGTCTGGTTTAGGCTTGATTAGCGTCGTCAAGGTTGGTGCGCGCGATCGAAGCTGGGCGGGGAGCTTGGCGGCCTCTCTCGAGCTGGTCGCCGCTCGACTCGCCACGGCCCTTGTCGCAATATCGTGCGCCGCCGCGATCGTGACCACCTTTCGATCGATCCCGCTGCGAGTCTCCTTGAACTACGTCGAGGGCTGGAACGCGTATCACGCATCTGAAGTGATCCGGGGTGACGCGCTCTATCCGGTGAATCCCCGTTTCTTCATTAACAACTACCCCCCGTTGTCGTTCTACGCATCGGCGTTGTGGGGCCGGCACTTCGACGATGCTATTGTGGCCGGGCGCTGGCTATCGCTCGCCGCCTTCATCGTCTGGACCGTGTTACTCGTGCCGACCTCTCGCATCCTCGACGCCCGCTGGCGTGACGCCGGCGCGGCAGCGGCTCTCTTTGCGGCGAACATGCTGCTGTTCACCGAGTACGTCGGGATCAATGATCCCGAGCTGCTCGGTCACGCCATCGCGGGTTTCGGATTGCTGGTACTGGTGCGCCGGCCGTCAGCCAGGTGGCGAGTGATCGTCGGCGCAACGCTCATGACGATCGCCCTGTTCGTCAAGCACAACCTGATTGCGCTCCCGATCGCGTGCGTCATCTGGCTGGCAACCGTGGATCGTCGCGCCGCACGGCTGCTCGCGTTCGCGATGGTAACGGCCGTAGCGGCCAGCATCGTGATGTGCGTGTGGGCATTCGGCGCAGGATTCGTCGTTCAGCTCGTCGGTCCACGGAGGTTCATCGTCGCCCGAGCGATTGGAAAATCTGCTCTGTGGGCTTTGCGGTTGGCCGGTCCGGGCACGCTGCTTGTCGTGCTCGCCAACCGCCGTTGGAGCGATTCCGGGGTGCGGCTATGCGCCATCTACGCGGCGGTCGCGACACTATCAGGTCTTTTTTTCATTGGCGGTGATGGCGTCAACGCCAACGTGTTCTTCGATGCGATTTGGGCTCTTAGCATGGGCGCGGCACTCGCACTCAGCCAGATCCCGAATGCTCGCGCTGATGCTGATCGGACGCGCGCTCGCATGGTCATCGGGCTGCTGATGGCACTGGTCGTGGCCGCGTTGACGCCGGGCCTACGCCCCGGTCAGCCCGCAGACGGATGGGCCGGCCCGAGAGGGGACCCGCCTTTCACGGCCCGCGATGTGGCATTGATCGCCAGCCGACCAGGACCCGCGCTCTGCGAGGAGCTCGCGCTGTGCTTCTGGGCGGGCAAGCCGGCCGAAGTGGATGTCTTCAATCTCCAGCAGCGAATCATTCATGGCTCACCGCACGCCAACGATATCGTCAACCTGCTCGACGCGCGTTACTTCAGCATCATCCAGCTCGACACACCTGGCCGGCCGCTCGGCCAGGCGTTCGTCGCCGCGTTGTCGCGCGATTACATGATTGTCCAGGAGAACGCGAACCGGCGGCTGTTCGTGCCTCGTTGACCGTCGAGCGTGATCCGCGACCGCGCCAGGCGACGACAGCTGGCGCCCGGTTCGAACCGCTGGTCGGGATTTCGCCCGCGACGCACCCCGAGCTGTATCACGAGTGGCGGCGCGCGGTCGCGTTTTGTCGCACCATTCCGGACATCGCCCCGCCGGAGCTCGTTGTCTTTCACATGTTCTGGCGGGAGCGCGGTCCTTGGCTCAGGCGGGTCCGTCGCTTCGGCCGCAAGCAGGCGCTGGCTGTAAAGGCGTTCTTCGCAACGCAGGATCGATCGCGCGCCTCGCTCGTGCTGTGGTCTGACGAGGACCTGTCGCAGAACCAGTGGCTGTTGCCCTTCGCTCCCTTCATGGCGTTTCGCACCTACAGGCCCGAGCTCGAGTCTCGTGGGACCGCTCTTGAAGACCGCCCCGACCTCTATCGGCGGCAAGACAGGCGCGTTTGGCCGGACAGCGACCTCTTTCGGGCCTTGGCGCTCCACAACTACGGCGGCGTGTACGTCGATATGGATGTCGTGCTGTTGCGCGATCTCGGTCCGTTCCTCGACCAGGAGTTCGTCTATCAGTGGGACGAGTTCGACGATGAGTATAACAACGCGCTCATGCATCTTAAGAGGGGAAGCGCATTCGCCCGGGCCCTCCTCGACGGAATTCTCGAAATCCCACCGGGCGGGAGCAACTGGGGCCGCCGCAACTTACGCCGCGCATTCGACCGCGGTGTCGGCGTGACGGTTCTGCCGGCCGGGTTCTTCGACACCGATTGGCAGGCCCATCCGCGATTCGAGCGGGAGTTCAAACCGTTCGCCGCCTCGGAGTCGGTCGACCTGTACGACGGCGTGTTCGCCTGGCACTGGCACAACCACTGGGATGACCGCATCGAGGCTGGCAGCAAATTCGAGACCCTCGAATCGCACATCGACGCGCGACTACGGGTTCAGGGGTTCGACGTGTGACTGGTTCAGCGTTCGGCCTTGAAGAACCGAACCTGCACGAACTCAGGAGTGCCAATTGTTCGATCGTGACCGCCACCGTTTCGGACGTGATATGGCCAGCGAGCCCATAACAGGGACCGAGAATCCGAGACCGCAAGAAAGTCTCGAGTGTCGCGTCGGGTAGGACGATGGCACGGAGCGGGCCTCGAGTGATGCGATATCTCCGTCGTCCCGCTTACAACAAAACGAAAGGCGGAGTTTTCCCGATACGGCTTCAAGGTCCATTTACGGCCGACCCGACAACCCCATCGCCGCCTTATCTCCTATGGTTTCGGGGCCGCGATTTCCGCCCGCTCCGACGCGATTTTCCAGCCGTCACAACGACGCACGGCCGTAAATGCGACCCAGACGCGCAGAACCGGATGGAGCTTCTGATCGGGCCCGTACACATTGTTGAGTGTCAGATCAGCGTCAACGAACGCGGTGGCCGGCGTGAGGAAGTTGAAGCGGTAGTTGGAGGAGCTCGCCCTGCTCGTGTCCGTCACGCTCGGCACCTCAGTCTCGAAATGCCTCTCGATGGTCTGCCTCCCCTGAAAGAAGCCCCCTGCGGCGGCACGAGCTCCCCGTCGTCAGCCCAGATCGACGCCCGGCGCCCGGAATCCGTCTTGACGAACGCCTCGACGAACGCATCCTTGAGACCACGAATCTCTTGCTGACCTCGAGCCGTACGGTCAGCCATGATCAACCTCCTTCGTGTGGGCAAACCGGAACGCCTCGCCCCCAGCCTGGCGCGTCAGCCGCGGCCGGCAGCCTGGAACATGGTCGCGTACGGACGGCCGTCGAACGCTGACCTCACCTGCGCGATCTTGCCGTTCTCGAGCCGATGCCACTCGGCGACGAGGACCTTGGCCTCCGCAGGCGCCTTGGTCTCGAGATCAAAGAAAATTGCGGCATCGTCGCCTTGACCGACTATCTTTCTCACCTCGAGTCGAATCGTGATCTGCAGCAGGCCGTTCAACGCGTTGAGGTACTCATCAGGACCGCGGTACGTCTCGAACAGGCCCGCAAACAGGAGATTCGCCGAAAGGAACGTACGCGCTTTCACGAGGTCGCGTGCGACAACGGCGTCATAGAATTGCGCCACCACCTCGCGCGCCTCTGACGTGCCGAACGCGTCGCGCTTGCCCGCAATCATCTCGTAGTCGGTGAAGACGACGTCGCCCCCGACGAGCTCCGGCGTGTAGGCCTTCTCGAACTGCTCGACAGCCTTCGACTGACCGTGGACGGTTTGCGCGTGCGTGTCCTCGAAGATGAAGAGGTGCTCGAACCGGGTGGGGTCGGCTTTCCCCTGCCACGCGAGGTACATCTGCGTGCCCGGCTCGTGCTCGATCACATATGGGACAAAGGCCTTGATCGCGCTCTTGATCTTCTCGACCGAAGACGCTTTCACTCGATACCCGCCGGTCTGACAAATCGCCATGTTCTCGCTCCCGCGTAAGCTCGTGTTGCACGAAACATAATAGTCTGGGACGGTCCGCCAGCCGCGATGTTCGAACTGGAGCAGCGACTGCGAGGACGACAGCCGCAGCTGGCAGATCAGCCATCCCGCGCCATTTCTTTCCGTCTCGCAGATCCATTCGGCTACACGTGGAACTTCGGCCAGGTCGAGCCGCAAGCGATAGGGCGCCGCTCGATTGAAGAAGCCGCGCTCCACGCCTCCGGCACGTTCGTAGACCTCCGAGGCCCACTACCACCGAAAAGCCGAAAAGCCGCTGGCCGTGGAAACGAGCTCGGAGGCTCGATTCGAATCGAGTGCGTCAGATCGGCACGGCGATCCTCACGCTCGCGCGATCTGCGGGAGCACGCCGACCTGCTGCAGGAGCTCCAGCATCGCGACTTCGGCCCAGTGCTCGGCAATCCGGCCGTTCTTGAGCCGATAGATATGCATCTCTGTCCAGTGGACCCGTCGATGCGTGGCCGGCGCGCCCATCAGCGTGCCGTGGTGCGACGCGACCGCCGAGCTCCGCTCGACGACTTTGTCCCCGACCGCGATCAGGTCCTCGTCGGTCACGACCACGTCTGGGAACGCCGTGTTCATCATGATGCCGATCTGGCGCAATCCTTCGAAGCCGGCCGGGAGCGCATCTCGAAAGTGATGCACGAAATTGGGATCGAACAGGTGCCCAACGCCGTCGACGTTGTGCTCGTTCTTGAAAATTCGGGTGAAGTCGCGGATAACCTGGACGTTCTTCTCTTCAGTCGTCATAAATCGCTTCCATTGAGGCCGACGAATGACGCGCTAAGTCGCGAACATTGCGGCGAACGGCCGCGCGTCGAAGACGGCGCGGATCCGGTCGATCTTGCCGCCAGTGACATGATGCCACTCGGCAATGAATGCGGTGCCTGCCGGAGTCCTGGTCACCATGTCGTACAGCAGGCACACGTCGTCGCCGTCGATGAACATCTTCTTCACGTCGACGCGCTCGACGATGGCGCTCAATCTCTCGAGCGACTGCAGCAGCGGCTCGGGGCTGCTGAAGGTGTCGACCGGTCCCTGGAATGCAAGCCTGTCGTCCAGGAGTGTACGGGCGCGGGCGAAGTTCCCGGATCCGACCGCTTGCAGGTACTGCTGGACGACGTCGGCGGCTTGCGACGTCGTCCGGTGGCTCGGAGCGTGGGCTGTGTGCATGATCCTCCTAAGGCGTCCGGCATCATCGCCCGGTCCGGTCGTTCGGGGCAGCGCGATTTGATGAACGGTGCGTTTAGAAGGACGACCCGCCGACTCTGCCGCGGGCAGCAGCGCCGAATCGCGATAGAGTTGGCGCGATGCGACCGGTGTCGAGACCCGGCGCGGCGCCGCTTGTGTGGGCGGCCGGCTACGTGGTCGCTTGGACGTTGTTCGGCCTTTTCTTCTTCTCCAGGACGCTCGTCATGCGGACCTTCTGGTTCGGTCCGCTGGACTGGAGGAGACATCTCGCGTCGTGGATGATGGACGCGCTGGCATGGGCCACCTGCGCACCGGTCGTGATCTGGCTGTCCGAGCGGCTGCCGATCGGTCGATCGACACGCGTCAATGCGGCGGCTCACGTGGGACTCAGCGTGTCGGTCGCGGCCGTGGTCGCGGCGGTGGTTGCATTCGTCGCGCCGCAGCCGACGCCCGGCGCCAGCGTAGCGTCGGCGACGTCGCTGTGGCGTGAAGTCATCGCCACACTCCATCAGAACCTGATGGTGTATTGGCTCGTTCTCGTCATTCAGCACGCATACCAATACCATCGCCGCTATCGAGAGCGAGAGCACGACTCGCAGCAGCTCGAGATACGCGCGTCGGCGCTCCGGGCACGGTTGGCAGAGGCGGATCTGGCGAACCTGCGGGCTCACGTGCAGCCACGATTCGTGACGGACACCCTGGACGCCATCGGCGACGCGGCGAGAAAGCGCGAAGGCGCCAGAGCCGAGGATCTCGTGGGCCGCCTCGGCGACTTCCTCCGCGACGTGCTCGAGGACCTCGACACGCCCGAGGTCCCGCTGAGCCGCGAGTTGGAGCATCTCGAGCTGTTCCTCGCTATCGAGCGGATTCGGACCGGGCGCCCGCTCCTCGTGCGTCTGTCCGCCGACGCCGACGCGCTCGATTCGCCCGTGCCCTGTCGGCTGCTGCAGCAACTCGCCGCCGGCGTGGCGTCTGGCGTCGCGGCCCGGCGAATCGCGCCGAGCGAGTTGGCGATCGAAGTGGGGGCCGGCGACGAACTAACGATCCGTGTCGCCGTGCAGGGCGAGGCCGTGGACGTCGGTCCATGGTCGATCGGCCGATGGCTGGACGACGTGCGCTCGCGTCTCGACGACCAGCTCCGAGGCGTCGCGCGCATTCGCGTCGCACGACCAGACGCCGGGGCGTTGATTGTCGAAGCGGTGCTGCCCGGCCGCTCATCTGCGCCCGATCGGCCGGATTTCCCCGATTCGGATGTCGCGGCCGCCACCTTGCCAGTCGGATGAGCGCTTGGGCGAACTTCGACCGCCTCTCGACCGGGCGCTACGCGCGCGCGGCGGCCATCTGCCTCTGCGTCTGGACCATCGTCGGGCTATTCCGGGCGAGCGAGGACATCATCCAGGAGTGGCACTGGAGGAGCGCCGACCGATACGACTGGCGCGCGCTGGTCTCGATCAACCTGTTCATCGCGTACTGCCAGGCTGGCATGACGCCGATCGTGTTCGCGCTCGGCCGGCGATTTCCGATCGAACGGCCGCGCCGCGCGACACGGTTTCTGCTGCACACGGCATTCAGCCTCGCGGCTACTCACGCGGTGATTCTGCTGTTCACGCTGGCGGCGCTCCTCCTCGGTGCAGGCCGGTCGCTGATTCACCCCACGTTCACCGGCGTGTTCGTCGCTGCGTACGTCGGCGGATTCCATCTGCACATCCTCGGCTACTGGTCGATTCTGGGCCTTCATCACGCGGTCCACTATCACCGGCTGTTCCTCGAACGCGATCAGTACGCGGCGCGCCTCCAGGTACGCGACTCCGAGCTGCGGCGCGAGCTCGCGTACGCGCAGTTGAGCGCCTTGCAGGCGCAATTGCGGCCGCACTTCCTGTTCAACACTCTGAACGCGGTGGCGGCGCTCGTGCGGCAGGAGCGCTTCGGCGAAGCGTGTGACATGCTGGCCGGCCTGCGACAGCTCCTGCACCGGGTCGTTCGCGACGGCGAGGCGCAGGAGATTCCACTCCGGCGGGAGCTCGATTACCTGGGGCTGTACCTCTCGATCGAGCGGGTCCGATTCGGCGATCGGCTGTCGGTGGAAACATCGATCGAGCCGCCGCTGCTCGACGCCGCCGTTCCGTCGCTGTGCTTGCAGCCGCTGGTCGAGAACTGCATCCGCCACGGTATCAGCCGAACCGCGGGCGGCGGCCGCATTCTGATCTCGGCCCGTCAGGCGGGCGACGAGATGCTGCTGCAAGTCGAGGACAACGGACGCGGCCTGTCGCGATCGGACGCGCTTGACGTGACGGGACTTGGAATCAGCAACACGCGGGCGCGCCTGCGACAGCTCTATGGCGATCGCGGGTCGTTTTTCATCGACGCGCGGCCGGGGGGCGGCACGCGGGCAACGCTTGCCCTGCCCTATCATTGCGGACTTCGCCACGACGAGGGGGTCGCGTGCGGCTGAGGATTCTGGTCGTCGACGACGAGCCGCTAGCGCGGGAGGATCTGCAGGCGATGCTGTCGCACGATCGCGACGTCGCCGACGTGCGCCTCGCGGCCGACGGCCGCGAAGCGGTCGCGGAGATCGGCGCGGGCGGCGTCGACCTCGTGTTCCTCGACGTGCAGATGCCGGAGATCGACGGCTTCGGCGTCCTGCAGGCGGTCGGCGCTGCGCGGATGCCCGAGGTGGTGTTCGTCACCGCATTCGACACGTACGCCGTTCGCGCGTTTGACGTGAACGCGATCGACTACCTGCTGAAACCGGTCACGACCGAACGCCTCGGTCTGGCGCTCGCGCGCGCGAAGAACCGCTTGTCGACGCGGCCGCTGGCCGATGCGTCACAAAATGTGGTGGCCCTGCTCGAGACCTTGGCGCGCGGCCGGCAGCTGCCGAAGCGGATCGCCGTGCTGTCAGGGGAGCGCGCGCAGTTTATTGAAGTCGCGGACATCGACTGGCTGGAGGGCGCGCAGAACTACGTCGAACTCCACGTCGCCACCGCCACGCACCTCGTGCACGTGCCGATCCACCGACTGGTGAAGTACCTCGATCCGACGATGTTTCTGCG
Source organism: Vicinamibacterales bacterium (assembly GCA_051985095.1). Taxonomy (GTDB): domain Bacteria; phylum Acidobacteriota; class Vicinamibacteria; order Vicinamibacterales; family CAVVIG01; genus Gp6-AA45. Next base: position 8,784 of record JBPYEE010000307.1, read on the forward strand.
GATCCATAGATCGATTGTGGTGAACCTGCGGCGAATCCAGGAACTGCGGTCGCTCGGCCACGGCGAGTACATCTTGCGCCTGCGGACAGGCGTGCAGCTGCGTTCGGGGCGGAGCTACCGGAACGCCATCAAGTCGCTGATCACGAACCCGTTCTGAGGCGTCGAGTCGCGGTGCGACTTGGAGCGCGTTGAAGCTGAGCGCGTTCCGTCCCATCGCTCAGGCGCAGCATGCGCCCTCCATGTTGACCGGACCCCATCCGCCGTACGTCGAGAAGATCTGATTTCGGCCGATTTGCGCCGAACCAGCCGGCGCGGTGGTTCATGGTAAAGCGTCCGGTGGGACACATTGACGCGAGGCTCGCCGACAGAAACCCAAGTTCCCATCCCTCCGCGTAGTGAGCCGCGAGTTGCCGGCTTTGCCCCTTGGTCAACGCCGCGAGCCGTTTCCCGCGCGCGGAATCTCGGTCTCGCTCGATCCGAACTGAGGTGCGGATTCGTGCCGCCGCTCGTCACGAGGTCAGCCGGCATGGGCCAGAGAACTCCGGGTTGTTTTTCCGGATTTGGGCGACTCCGGATGTCACCAGGTTGATGAGTTTCTGATTGGTCGGGCCGAAGTTGGTCCTCGGCGGAGGACCTCGGGTGATACCCGTCGGATGAACGGCGGAGGATCGAACGAGTCGTCGGAGCGCCGGTGCTGGCGTGCGTCGTTCGTCCTCGTCGCGCTCGCGTATCATCGGCGGCACGCGGTCCATTCATCGGGGTGACTCCACGTCCAACCACGCCCGGGACGGCGCAACAATCCAAGAGGCGTTCACGTGGGATGACGCGCATCGTTCAATAGAAGAAGAGGAAATCGCCGGCCAGCGAAAACTGACTCTTCCGCGTACCACCGTCGTAGGCCGGTTGATCGTACGCGTGTTCGTAACGGAGTTCAGGCCGAAAGAGCAGCGTTGACCCAATCCAGCGGTTATATGAGAGTGCGTGCTCTGTGTACCGACTTCTGTATCCAGTTCGCTGACCGGCTATGTCATTGAAGTACTCGTTTCGAATTGAGACATAGCTCTTTCCAGAAAGCTGGCGATTCAGGTAATGGACCGTCGCCCAGTCCGGAGCGTAACAAGTCAGGGTGCTACCACTGCACCATGCGCCGTTCGCGTTCGTCTCCAGCAATCGTGCCGCCGCCGCGAGAACCGACGCGTCGGCCGCAGGACTAACGTTTGGCACTTGTCTTTCGAACTGATACCAGGTTTCCCACGCCATGTGCCAATCGTTATTCATCTTGTGATACCACGTCGCGTAATATGCATTGAGATTGTTGTATGCGTACTTTCCGTCGTTGATCGCGTTCGCGCAGAGGTATAGATTGTCTCCGCCGTTGCTCCAGGTGTAGCCCATACAGGCGCTTCCGGTGAGTTTGGCATCGGCAACCCACGGCGCCGCCTCGCACCCCGGCGACAGACTGCCCTGCACCATCCAGTGCTTGCTTACCATGATGGTGGCGTTGACGCCGGTTTGTGTATAGCAATCATACGTATACGTTAATGAATGACTATAGGAGTAGTTGTTTGGTGCGAGTTGCGCCTCGATATCCGGCAACGAGATGTACCGCCCGATCCGAATGTTCATGCCCTCAGCCACGCGAGGCCAGTAAAGGTCCACATAGAACATCACAGGGTCGTAACCGTACTTATTCCCGAGCGGCGGGTTGTCCTGGAGGAGCTGTGAGCTGAAATACCCTTTGGCGGTCGTGAACCGGTAGTCGAGGCCATAGAGATTGGTCATCCTGAAGCCCCAGTCGAAGTGATTTGTCTGAACGGTGTCGGGTGTCCGTTCGATATATAGGGTGGCCTGGTCCAGCTGCACCGTGTTTGGAATCTCGGGATATGCCGCCGGCAGATTCGCGTACAAGCCATGTTTCTGGCTGGATGTGCTCAGATTCGCGCCATAATTTACCCACCCATAGATCTTTACCCGACTCTGTTCCCATCCCTTCGAAGAGCCCCAAATCGCCTGTGTCAGGGGCGGAGGACTTGTATCTGGCTGCCCGATGGTTGGCGAGCCGCCATACGGCCACACCGAAAATGGGTAAGGCGGACCTGATTCCGGCGCGGGATTAAGTCGAAAGGGGGACGCCGGCTCAGGTGATTCATTTCCTTGCCAATCGCTCGTGTACGCCTTTGCTAATCGCTTAAAAAAACCGTCAGTCGGACGGGGAGCCAGTTGTGTTTCGCGCGGTGACGCCTGCGCCGTTGTGCTCGGCCCCACGTCATGCCGCGTCTCGCTGTCGGCGCCTTCACCGGTCGTCAGCTCGAGGCTAACCGTCTCGTTTGCGGTCACTATCACGTTCACGACCGGCGAGCGTGCAGATCTCTCGATGTCGGCAACGACTTGATAGGCTCCCGGCTTCAGATCGCAGACGTGGAATGCCCCGTCGAAGCCGGTGGCGACCATGCGCTCACGGCTCTCATCGAGCGCGCGAACCGTGATGCGAGCCGACACTTGCGGCACGCCGCGGTGGTCCCTGACTACTCCGTAAACTGCGCCGGAGCGAGACGGCTCGACCGAGGCGCGGGGACCACACATGTCGTCAGGCGTCGATTGCGCGAAAGCGACTCGGCTCACCATGAACACGACGACCACACCGACACCAATACTCCGCGTGTTCATTGACACCTCTCCTCTACCTGTCGGGCACCAGCCAACCGTCAAATCGTGGTAACGAAAACCGAAACGGGAGCGGGCCGGGTCTAGGCTGGAACCAAGGACGTGAATCGCTGGTGGTGATACGGGATCTGGCGAGTCTGGGTGTCTTTCATCCTTGTTTTCCCACTGAGGCGGAGTATAGGAGTGGAGACCTTAGGAAGTCCTCAAGATTCCATGATCATTTTCGGAAAGTACTGGATGCGAATCGTGCGCCCGCGATTCTCGGTGCCACGTAGACGACGTCACCGCTGCTTCGCTGGGAGTCGGTACACGCCGGGCGCATCTGGAAGGGCGAGGCGCACCGCCGCGGCATCGGCCAAACGCGATGCGACCGTTGCGAAGGTGTAATCGGTTGCGCCAACCAGTCCCCAGCGCGCGCCAAGTCGACACGCCGTGCACCTCGAGCAACGCACCAGTGCCCTCCATGCCAACAGTCTGCGGCGCGGGGTCGAGGCTTCAGACGGGGTGATCCACACCGCCTACAACCACGACTTCATGAACGTCACGCGCGAGGCGGCGGCCGAGGCGGACACGCGAGTCATCGAGGTCCTTGGCGCCGCGCTCGAGGGATCGAGCCGGCCACTCGTCATCACCTCTGCGTCGGGCGCTCGGCTAACGGCCGCATGTTCACGGAAACCGATGTGCCAGAGCCCAGTCCAAGCGCGGCTCGAGTGGTTGCGGAACGAGCGGCGGTGAGGTTCGCGTCACGTAGCGTGCGCTCGTCAGTGGTGCGCCGGTCGCCATCGGTGCATGGTGACGGCGATCGTGCCTTCATTCCGATCCTCATCGCGATTGCGCGCGAGAAACGTGTGTCGGCGTACGTCGGCGACGGACGGAACCGGTGGCCGGCGGTGCATCGGCTCGACGCCGCGAACCTCTTTCGGTTGGCGCTCGAGGGCGGCACTGCGGGGTCCACGTTTCATGGAGTCGCCGACGAGAGGATTGCGACGCGCGAGATCGCCGAGGTGATCGGCCGGCAATTGAACGTGCCCGTCGTGTCGGTGTCACCCGAAGAAGCCACGATGCACTTTTCCTGGCTCGCGGGATTCAGGGCCCGCCTCGAGCGCACGAACGCGGGAGCGGCTTGGATGGGATCCGCGACAGCCGGGTTTGCTCGCCGATCGGGAGCACGGACGCTACTTCGAAGCCCCGCAGAAATAGACGACTCCAGAGCGGCTGTGGCAGACCAGGCCGACCATCAACCGACCGAACGCAGCGGCGCCAGTCGCCGCAGGCGACCAGGACGGAAGTCGACAGTGGCTGCCGTGCGAGGACAAGTGTGATCGATGAGGTCGTCAAGGTGAAGAACGAGTGCGGGAGAAACTATCGCCGCAAGAGCCTTACATAGAGGGCGCTGCTCCTCTCCGGCTCCTTGCGCGCGCCGGCAGGTTACCCTGCCTGAGACGATCGCGAATAAAGGGTGACTCACCTCTTTGACTAGACAACGAGGTAGAGAGTTTGACGGCGTGACGGATCGCTGCCGTTCGCGCGCTCGGGCCTTTCGCTGATTGAGCAACTGCGCGCTGTACGGCTCATTGGAGTGTGCCCGCAAAGGGTGCTCTCTCGGACATTGTGGTGAACTTGACAGGCCGCTTCACAAAAGTCTCGACCGCCTATCGCAACGCAGCCCATCGCGTTAGCAGTACTTCAGCAAATACTTCCGTTGGGCCAGTGGCTGGAACCGCTACGAGTCGTGAATCCCGGGAAAGCGAGTGGCGGGCGCGCTGAATCGTGAAACGCGCCCGCTGTCAGAGCAGGCCTATCGGCGCCAGGAACCCCGGGCCCAGTAGACGCCGCGCGGCTGGTGGACCCAGCGCGGCGCGACCCAGACCGCACGGGCATACGGCGGCCGCACATACGCGCCCGGCATCCACCCGTACGCGTAGCCATTCCAGTTGTAATAGCCGGGACGCCAGACAACTCCGTACGCAACCGGCGGCGGCGGCACAACGGCCGGAGCCACGACGACCGGGGCGACGGGCACCGGCACGCCGATCGAGAAGTAAAAGCGCGGGCCAGCGTGCGCCGACGAAACTCCGAGGACCAGAACGGCCGCGGCCGCGACTGCGATTACACGACCGAAGTGAATGCTTCGATTCATGTGTGCCTCCATGCTGAGCGGGCGCACTGCGAGCGAGGTGCCAGCCAAAACCGCCTCGTTTCTGGCCTGTTTTTGGCGTTTGATGCCTGTGCGCCCTCTGACGTCCTCTTCCGGTGACACGGACGTGATCCGATTCGGTGGACAGTCCGGAGGCTCACACGCGAGAGTATCTACGCCACGCACCTTTCTTCACGCGAATGATCGTCCGACTGCACCCTTGACGTGCCCCTGGATCGGCATTGATCTCGCCCAATGCGCTGGCTGTTGACACGCGTTGGTCAAGGGTCAACAAGGACCGGTTCGGGTTCGCAGGCTGTCGTGCCGGTAGAAGCTCCGCCTGAAGACGCTGGATTGACGTTTCAGTCGCGACACTACGGTTCCGTTTTTGCGTTGCACATGGCCGACGAGTCTTTTATCCAGGCCTCACAGCCGGCCAGATCGATGCGGGGTTGGTAAGGCGCGTCAGGGAGTCGGCGCAAGTCGCTCAGCGGGAGCTTGTTGACGTCGTCGACAATCCTCGCGTAGGCGCGGGTCGCAGCCTCCAGCCCAGACCATCCGACGTTGTCGGGCGTGTCGCCGGTCGTGTGCATGTACATGAAATCGTTGGACTGCACCACGACGCCCGGCAGGAATCCGACAAACGGGCCCACGTCGCCCCCAGGCGGGGTCTCGCTGGGCTGCGCCCAGATGGGCAGACCAAACTCGTGAAACGCGTCGCGAGCAATCTTGGTCAGCTGCGGCCTCCCTGGCCCGCCCGCATACCACGCATTGGAAGTGACCGTTTCCGTCCATCCACTGGCGGCGCCGCCATGGGTGAGGACCTCGGACGGATGTTCGGCGTTGAACAGCACCGCCGTCTTGGCGAAGAATTTCTCGCGGTTCACGGCCAGCCACTCTCGACCATAACCGCCGGGGCTGATCTGATGATGCCCATCGGTCCCGATGAAAATCATCGTTCGGCGCCGCTGGCTCTGCGGAACCCTGGCGAAATATTCCGCGAGCCCGAGCAAGGTGGCCACGCCGCTCGCGTTGTCACCGGCGGCATCGAACCAGCCATCGCGGTGCGCAATGACATAAATCGTTTCGTCGGTGGCGCCCGGCAGCGTGCCCCACACCAGGAACGATTTCTGACCCGACACCCATTTGGCGTCGAGGCGAATCCTGATGTGCGGCGGATCGCCCGACGCCGCTGCGGCAATCAGATCGCGAACGGCGAGGGCGTCGTCGGTTCCGAGGTTGAAAGACGGGAGAGTGGTGTTCGCCCGGTACGCCTGCACGTTGAAGTTGCCGCCTCGAAGATCGGACACGAGGATGGCCGCCGCTCCGTGATCTTCGGCGCGCTTCAGCACGTCGGCCGGGCCCACGTTATATGTGAACTGGGATCTGATGAACAGCACGGCTTTCCCGCGGACATCCCGTCCTGCGAAGTCTGCCGCGCTTCCGAGCCCGACATATACCACAGGCAGATCCAGGACCTTCCCATCGGTCGACACGGCTCCGTACGGCGGCTGGGCCGACGTCAGCTTAATCGTCTTGCCCGCGGCCGTGACCGTGACCTCCCAGGACTCGGGCGCCCACTGTGGATGGAAGAACGCCACCGTCTGGCTGTGCGTCTCGCTCAAGCCTGCCTGCTGATACCTTGTCAGCAACCACTGCGCGTCCTCGAGATCGCCAGACGTGCCCGCGATGCGCCCCCAGAACTGCGGGTGACCCTGGTCGCGGTAGCGCTCCGCGATGTCCGCCTGCTCCCGGACGTACTGCCAGAGATGTTTGCCGTCGATCGTGCCGTACGCCTTGCCCGTCGCTGGCAGCGGCCATCCGACGTACACCGGGGCCGATGGGGGCTTGGCCGCCGGCTGCGCGCGTTGACCTGCGGCGTCGGTCTGATCGAGACGACCGAACAGCACAAGAGCAGCAACCAGACCCAGAGAAGCTGACCGTGCTCTCATCCTCCGCATTTCAAGCTCCTCGTTCTGCGTAGATGGATTGACTCATTGCGGAGCAGAGCGCCACCAGGTGAGTGCTGTCCACCTCGTGATCCGATGCCGCGCGTCGGAATGCGCGGTGGCCGTCAACGCTTGCGCTCGTGAATCTGCGCAAGGAAAAACTGCTTCAGCGCTTCATTCGTCAACCCGAGCTCGGTCGCTTCTTCCAAGGCCTTGTCGGTATCCCAGCCATCGACGATCGTGCGTTTCA
>JBPYEE010000308.1:0-18896 GCA_051985095.1 Vicinamibacterales bacterium
GGAAGCTGGCCGCTTCACCAAACCGACCTTCGAGGAGCGCGACGTGCTCGTCGAAGCGCTGATTCCGGCGGCCACGCGGGAGGCGCTCGCGGCGCTCGGGCACGCCGTGACCACCGTGCCAGCGCGCACAGGGACGTTCGGATTCGGCCAGGCCGTCATGAGCGACGGCACCGGCGTCCACTACGGGGCGTCGGAACCGCGCCACGACGGCGCCGCCATTCCCGAAGGCGCACCGGCGTTCTGACCCCGCTCGGTCACGTCCGCTTCAGGTGACGCGGACCGTCAACGCGTCCACGTCGAGGCCGTGGAGCGTCGCGCGCCAGGTCTCGCCCGTCGCGATCCGGTGGGATTCGGTGAGGGTGCCGGAGCTGACCAGCTCGCCGGCGGCCAGCGGCTCGGCGTCGGGTCGTCTGCCGAGGGCCGCCGCCAGCTCGGCGAGCGAGAGCGCGGGACTTCGCAGCGCGTTTCGCCCCGACCCTTCGTCGACGAGGCGATCGTCGCAGGACAAGCGGACCTTGAATGTCGCCAGCTGGTCGACGAGCGTGGCCATCCGGTCTGCCGTCACCGGCTGCGGAGCGCCGACAATCAACCGCGCATGCAGACCGCCGGCAGCGACGAAGTCCACGGGCTCGAACGTCCAGTCGGGATACGGGCAGTCGATGATCTCGAACCCGAGCGCGAGCCATTCGGCCGATGCGAGCGCCGCCCCGGCATCGGACGCGCGCGCGGCGATCGGCTGCCTGAGTTTGAAGACAATCTCGGGCTCGAGTTTCGGCGCGACCAGCGGCACGATCGACAGCGTGGCCTGGCCGGTGCCGGCACACTCTACGGTGTCGTCGTACATCGAGGCCCAGACGAGCGTGTCCAGCTTCTTGATCCGCCAGACCGCTTTGTTCGCGTAGCCAACCTTCCGCCCGACGACCTGGTGACCGCCGTCGCGCCGCAGGCGCGTGATCGCGCGCTCCACGGCGTAGGCGGCCGTTAAATCGAAGGCAGGGTCCTCGGTCGACGGCGGGGCCACGAGCTGCCGCGCGGCCTGCGCGTCGCAGAGCCGCCTGGCAACCGCCGCGGCATCGGTCATTCCGTCACAGGCGCCATCTGCATCGCCGGCACGCCGCTGCGAATCGCCGCCTCGCGCAGCGGCTTCACCACCAGCACCGCCGTGGCGCCGACGAGCACGTTCGCGATTGCGGCGACGACGAACACGGCGTGCCAGCCGCCGGTCGATTGCTGGAGCCAGGTCGCGGCCGGGACGAGGAACGACGCCGCGCCTTTCGCGGTGTACAGAAAGCCGGCATTGGTCGTCGTGAACTTCGGCCCGTACACGTCGGTGCAGATGGCGGGAAACAGACTGTAGATCTCGCCCCACGTGAAGTAGACGAGGCCCGCCGACATGATGAAGGCCCAGGGCGAGGTTCCGATCGTCCCGAGCGCCCAGTAGGCGCCGGCGCCGAGCGTGAAGACGATCGCCATCGTGTTTTCGCGGCCGATGTGGTCGGACACCCACCCGAAGGTCGGCCGCGCCAGGCCGTTGAGGATGTTGTCGACGATGCCGGCCATCACGAGCACCGTCGACCCGATGAAGAGAAAATTGACCGGGAGGTTCGCGATTTTGTAGTCGCGCGCAATCGGCGCGACCTGCGCCGTCACAACCAGGCCGCTCGCCGCGACGGTCGTGAACATGACGTACAGAATCCAGAACAGCGGCGTCCGCAGCATCTCGCCGGGCCGGAAATCGCGGGCGCCCTGGCGGACCTTGCGCGCAACGGCCGGTGCTTCGCCGGGCCGCGGCGCCTTGAGGACCTGCGACAGCACCAGGATGACGGCGCCCTGGACGAGGCCAAACCACAGGAACGCCCGGTCGTACCCGTAGGTTTTGATCGTCGTGATGATCGGGACGACGGTGGCTGCGGCGCCGGCGCCGAATCCGGCCGCCGTCAACCCCGCGGCGAGGCCGCGCCGATCACCGAACCACTTGAGCGCATTGCCGACGCAGGTGCCGTAGACGGCGCCGGCCCCGATGCCGGCCAGCATTTCCGCGAGGTAGAGCATCCCGAGCGAGCTCGCATACGAATTGAGGGTCCATGCCACGGCCACCACCGCGCCGCCGAACATGACGACGATCCGCGGCCCGAATCGATCGACGAACCACCCTTCCACCGGGACGAGCCACGTTTCCGTCGCGACGAAAATCGTGAAGGCCACCTGAATGCTCGCCCGACCCCAGTGGAACTTCGCATTGATCGGATCGACAAAGTAGGTCCAGCCGTACTGCAGGTTCGCGATCATGACCATGCAGACGATCCCGGCGATGAGCTGAATCCAGCGATTCACCGGAATGACCTGAACAGCAGGCGGTTCGTGTGTGGACATCGACGCAGGCTCCTCCCGAACGTCGGTAGCTTATCGCAGTACCCGGTCAGCGGCCGGGATCGAGATCCCGCATGATCGTCCGCAGGACCTGGCCCGCGGTCCGGGCGTCGGCTTCCGTCACGCTGGCGGCCGCGGAGGGGTCCCGATAGGCGCGCGCGACGGCGGGCAGCCGAGCGCAGCCGTTCCGGATCAGCCGTGCCTGCTCGGCGGCGGCGATCCGCGCGCCGAACGACAACCCGGCGGTTTCGTGCGTCTTCTCCGGCCTCTGATACACGAGGGCATCGGTGATGGTGGCCTCGAGGGTCCCGCAGAATGCCAGGAGGGCGTCGTGATACCGGCGCTCGTCGAGCGCCAGCCGCCCGTCGGTGTAGGCCTGTTCGAGCAGCGGTCGCAGGTTCGCGTCGTGCACGAAGTTGAAGCGGGTCGTCACGCGGCCGTCGGCGACGGCCGCGGTGCCCGTCTCACGGGCCTCGGCGAGTGCGCGGGCCGCCCGGTCGAGCACGGCGATGATGCGCTCCACGATGACCGCGAGATCCGCGCCGTCGGCGGCGCGTCCGCTGGCGGTCCGGACGAGCAGCGCGTCGCTGTAGGCGCGCGACACCCAATGCGTCTTGTTGCCGCCCGACAGCTGGCGCACCGCCGTTTCGCACTCCTGCTGCCACACCCGCGTCTGCGCGGTCGCCGTTTGTTCCCGCGGGTCGTCGGTCAGCACCGCGTGAAGGGCCCGTCCGCGACGGATGAGCTCATCCATCACGACCCTCCTCGTCGAGCAGCTCGGCGATCTGATCGATGTGGTGGCGCATGGCGGCAGCGGCGCCATCGAGATCGTGCTGCCGGATGGCCGCCACAATCTTCTCGTGGCCGGCCAGCGACACGCCGGGGCGTCCTTTCTGGCGCAGCGTCTGCTTGCGCGACTCGACGAGCAGCTCGTTCAGCGTGGCCATGATGCGCACCACGACCCGGTTGCGCGTGGCATGCGCCAGGACGGCGTGGAACGCCGTATCCTCGACGATCGCGTTTTGACCCTGCCGGAGCTTGCGGCGCTGCACCGCGAGGATGCGGTCCAGCTCGGCCAAATCCGCCTCGGTGCGGCGGTCGGCCGCCGCGCGGGCCACCGCCGGCTCGAACATGCGGCGCGCGTCCATCAGCTCGTCCTGGAGATCCCGCTGATGGGTGATGACCGACGCCAGCGGCGTCACCACGCGATCGATCGACAGCTCGCGCGGGAACGTGCCCTGGCCGTGGCGCATCTCGACGAGGCCCATGACTTCGAGCATGCGAAACGCGTCGCGGACCGATCCGCGGCTGACGCCGAAGCGCTGCGCCAGCACCCGCTCCGAGGGCAGCGGGCGGTCCAGGGGGAAGGTGCGATCGAGCAGGCCGCGCCGGATTCGATCGGCAATCTCCTCCGGAATCCGCGTTTTCTTGAGCGGCGCCAGGAGCTTCGCGTCCTTGACACCGCTGCCCCACGGTGTCAGACTGGGCGACCGAACTGGTCCGACCACTGGGCCAGTCTAACATGGAATTCACCGCTCAGGGATCGCCCAAAACGGTCGCCGATCGCATCGAACAGTGCGCCATCGCCCACGGCAACCTCACCGCGCTCGTGGTGCCGTGGGAGAGCGACCGCGTCACCTTGAGCATGGCGGTGACCGCCGTGCGCGGCGACGGCTGGGCGATCGAACACACCAATCTCGGCACGATCAGGTTGACCGCCGAGGGCGACGACACCACCCGCGTGACGATCGCCGCCGAGGCGCCCAACCATCCTGACGGCCAGCAGCTGGCCGGGATCTTTGCGCGATTCGCCGACGACGTCTGCCAGACCTGTCAGGCGGCCTCATGAGGCAGCCGGTGGTGCCCTCTGAGACGCTGGCGATGACGCTCCGCGTCGCCGAGGCGCAGGTCGATGACACCGGTCATGCCATCGCGCGGTTGTCACCGGCGGTCTTCGAACGCCTGGGCCTGCACCCCGGCGCGATCGTGCAGATTAGCGGCCGAACCGCGGCCGTCGCGCGGGCCGAGCGTGGCGACCCGCATCAGGAGGGCACGATCCAGATCGACGGCACGCAGCGCAGCAACTGCGGCGCCGGCCTGGACGAGCCGGTCACCGTCACGGCGGTCGAGCACGCCGCCGCGGTGGCCGTGCGCTTCACGCCGCTCTGGTCCGGCGCGGCGCCAACCTCCATCGCCCCCGATCGCATGCTCGAGGATCTGGTGAACGTCCCGGTGGTGACCGGCTGCGTCGTCCGCGTGCCGACGTTCTCGAAGGCGGTGAACTTCCAGGTCGTGCGGACGATTCCGTCCGGACCGGTCGTCATCGGCCCGCGGACCGACATCCGGGTCGTCGACGGGGAGGCGACGCCCGTCCGCGCGCCGGCCGTGTCGTACGAGGACATCGGGGGCCTGGAGCGCGAGGTCGCGCGCGTGCGCGAGATCGTCGAGCTGCCGCTCAAGCACCACCGCATCTTCGAAAAGCTCGGCGTCCTGCCGCCAAAGGGGGTGCTGCTGTACGGGGCGCCGGGCACCGGCAAGACGCTGCTCGCGCGCGCGGTCGCGGCGGAGAGCCGCGTGCATTTCATCCACCTGAATGGCCCCGAGATCATGCGGAAGTTCTACGGAGAGAGCGAGGCGAAGCTGCGCGAGGTCTTCGACGAGGCGGCGCGGCACGCGCCGGCCATTCTGTTCATCGACGAGATCGATGCCGTCGCGCCGAAGCGCGCCGACGTCATCGGCGAGGTCGAGAAGCGCGTGGTGGCGCAGCTCCTCAGCCTGATGGATGGCTTCGTGTCGCGCGGCCAGGTCATCGTCATCGGCGCGACCAACATTCCCGAAGTGCTCGATCCCGCGCTCCGGCGGCCGGGCCGCTTCGACCGCGAGATCGAAATCGGCGTGCCCAACACGCAGGCGCGCCTGCAGATTCTGAAGATTCATACGCGTGCGATGCCGCTGTCGGCCGGCGTCGACCTGGGCGAGATCGCCGAACACACGCATGGGTTCGTCGGCGCCGACCTCGAAGCGCTCTGCCAGGAGGTCGGGATGATCGCGCTGCGCCAGTTTCTGGCGGCGCATGCCGACGCGGATCTGGCGACGCTGCAGGTGACGCAGGCCGATTTTCTGGCCGGTCTGCAGGAAGTCGAGCCGAGCGCCACGCGCGAGTTCTACATCGAGCGCAGCGCCGCGACGTTCGCGTCGGTGGGTGGCCTGACGGACGCGAAGCGGCTCCTGACGGCCATCGTCGAGCACTCGCACGTGCGCGACGACCTCTACGAGCGCGTCGGGCTGACGCCGCCCCACGGCATCCTCCTCGTCGGGCCATCGGGGTGCGGTAAAACGGCGATCGCGCGTGCGCTCGCGGGCGAGCATCACCTGCCGCTCATGACGATCGACGGGCCGCAGCTCTACTCGAAGTGGCTCGGCGAATCGGAGAAGTCGCTGCGCGAGGTGTTCAAGAAGGCGCGGCGCGCGGCGCCCTGCGTGCTCTTTTTCGACACGATCGACGCGATCGCCCCGAAGCTCGCCGCGGAACAGTTCGGCACCGATGTCCATCAGCGCATCCTCGGGCAGCTGGCGCGCGAGATCGACAACCTCCGCGACGTCAAAGGGGTCATCCTCGTCGGTGCGACGAGCCGCCCCGAGCGCGTCGACCCGGCGCTCCTCCGCAGCGGCCGGTTCGACTACGTCGTGCGCGTCCCGACGCCCGACGGGGCGGACCGCGAAACGATCCTTCGCCTGTGCTGCGCCCGCGTCCCGCTGGCCCCGGACGTCGACCTCGCGCAGCTGGCGCAACGCACCAGCGCCTTGACCGGCGCCGACCTCGAGAGCCTCTGCAAAAAGGCGACGCTCGTCGCGATCGCGGAACAGGAACGGCGTGAATCGGACGGGTTTGCCGTCCGCGCGCGGCACTTCGATTCGGTTTTGGGGAGCTGAACATGGCGTACACCGAACTCACGGTCTGGACCCGCGGCATCATCATGGACAAGGAGGGTCGCGATATCGTCGGCTCGATTGCCAGCTCGGCGCGGCAGGAGGGCAAGTTCTCCCAGGCGATGGAGAACTACGTCGACAATCCCGACCGCACCAACGCGCCGACGCGCAAGTACTGCCGCATCAGCGACAGTGAGATTGAAAACGCGCTGACCTACGAGAACGACCACCCCAACATCGTCGTGCTCGTCGAACAGACGATGGTGAAGGGGTGGGACTACATGCGGGGGATGCCGCAAGGCGGCACTCTCGTCATCAACACCCACTACTCGCCCGACTACATGCTGCGCTTCGTTCCGGGTCCCGAGCGGCTCGCCCAACTCGTCTGCGTCGACGCCGCGAAGCTGGCCGATCACAAGTGGCTCTACTACCGTCTCGGCGAGCTCGGCCTCGATCGCCTGTCGACGGAGGGCGCCGCCGAGCGCAGCAAGGCGATCGCACCCGACATCGCGGCCCCGCTCATCGCCGCGGTCGTCAAGACCACCGGGATCGTGAAGATCGAGACCATTGAACCGCTGATCACCAACAAAGCGGCGTTCCGCGCGGCGCTCGACAGCTTGCAGGTGCTGCCGCTCGGACAGGCCGTCGCTTAGGAGCCGTCGCTCATGTCTACCAAGGGCACGCACATTCCGGACTGGCTGCAGGTTCCGTTTGCCGGCATCACCCCGGCGCCGACGCAGGACAAAGGCCAGGACCTCTTCCCCACGGGCAACTGGCGCGCGATCCGTCCCGTCTATCGCGACAAGATGCCGCCGTGCAACAACGCCTGCGGCACCAACGAGAAGATTCAGGGGTATCTGGATCTGGTCAAGCGCGGCAAGTATCTCGACGCGTACGCATTGATCAAAGAAGACATGCCGTTTCCGTCGATCACCGGCCGCGTCTGCTACCACCCCTGCGAGCAGGCGTGCAATCGCGGCCAGTACGACGAAGCGATTTCGATCCGGGCCGTCGAACGGTTTCTCGGCGACCTCGGTCAGGCGTTGCCGCGCGACGTCGTCCAGCCGGGACCGCCCAACGGCCGGACCGTTGCGGTGGTGGGCTCGGGTCCCGCCGGCCACAGCGCCGCCTATCAGCTGGCGCGCCTCGGCTATGCGGTGACGATCCTCGAGAAGTCGCCGAAAGCGGGCGGGCTCAACCGGGGCGGCATTCCGGACTGGGTGCTGCCGCAGGACATTCTCGATCGCGAGATCGAGCGGCTCGTCGAGCTCGGCGTCACCATCAAGACCAACACCGAAGTCGGCAGGGACGTGAGCTGGGACGACCTGAAAACGAACTACGACGCCTGCGTCCTGGCGGTCGGCTTGACCGAACCCAACAGCGCCCGCGCGGAGGGCGAAGACAAGCGCGGCGTGCTCTTCGGCCTCCCGTTCCTGCGGGACATCGGCATGCAGACCTCGACGGTCGCGCTCGGGCCGCGCGTCGCCGTGATCGGCGGCGGCAATACCGCGATTGACTGCGCGCGCGAAGCGCTGCGCCAGGGCGCGCAGGAAGTCACGATGATCACCGTCGAGGGGGGCCCCGGCGAGATGCCGTGCGTGCCGGAAGACCTCCACGACATGCTGGAAGAAGGGGTCGATCTCCTGCACGGCCTCGCGGTGACGGCGATCCTCGGCAACGGCCAGGTGGAGGCGCTGCAACTGCATCCGGCGCGGTTTGCCGGCGCCGTCAACGCGTCGCCGATCGAGATCGACCGTCAGTCGGCCGGCACGCGATTCCCGGTCGACAACGTGATCATCGCCGTCGGGCAGCACGCCGCGCTCGGCTGGCTGCCGGCCGAATTCAAGAACGAGCGCGGCACGATCGACGTCGACAAGTTCGGACGGCTCGGCACCACCAGGTTCTTCGCCGCCGGCGATGTGACCCAGCTCGGATCGGGTCAGCCGCTGATGGTCGTCAATGCCGTCGGCGACGGCAAGCGGGTCGCCTTCAACCTCCACCGCGTGTTGAACGATCAGGCGCTCGAACCGCGCGCCCTGCCGATCGACATCATCACCGATCTCAGCCGGATGAACATGACCTACTTCCCGCACTTTCCGCGCGTGCGGCAGGGCATGCTCGCGCCGGTGAGCCGGCGGACGACGCAGGACGAAGTGATCCTGGCGTTCAGTGAAGAGCAGGCGGTCGAGGAAGCGAACCGGTGTTTCAGCTGCGGCACCTGCAACGCGTGCGACAACTGCTATCTGGTCTGTCCTGAACCGTGCATCGCGCGGTCGGTGCGATCGAACGGCCTCTACAAGATTCTGATCGATTACTGTAAGGGCTGCCGCGTCTGCATCGAGGAATGCCCCACCGGGTGCCTCGAAGGCGTGCCGGAACTCGACTTCGACACCGGCGTCGTGCGCATGGAGACGGCCTTCGCGATCACGCAGGGCTTACATGGCCGGCAGGCGGAGCAGCTGCGCCAGCTGCCCGATCTGCCGCCGAAGCAGATTTGACGGAGAGCGCGCCATGGCAACTGTATTGGACAAGAACAGAAAGAGGACCGTTCGCATAAACGGATGCGTGGCCGCCGCCCAGGCGGCCAAGTACGCCGACGTCGACGTCATCACCGCCTACCCGATTCGTCCCTATACCGCGACGATGATGGCGCTGGCGCAGATGGTGGCCAACGGCGAGCTCGACGCGGAATACATCGTCGCCGACAGCGAGCACTCGCAGTTGAGCATCGCGCACGGCGCGTCGTCGAGCGGCGCGCGCGTCTTCACCGGCAGCTCCGGCGTGGGCGTGCAGTACGCCTACGAGCTGTACTCGCCGATCTCGGGCAGCCGCATGCCGGTGCAGATGATGATCGCCGACCGGACGCTCGACCCGCCCGGCGACTTCGGGTCCGAGCATACCGATGCCCTCTCGACGCGTGATATGGGCTGGCTGATGGGCTGGTCGTGCGACGCCCAGGAAGCGTTCGACAACCACCTGATCGCCTATCGCATCGGCGAGGACCGACAGGTGCTCCTGCCGCAGATGGTCTGTCAGGACGGCTTCTTCGTGTCGCACATCACGTGCGATGTCGAGCTGCCGGACCCGGGTCAGGTGAAGGAATTCCTGCCGCCGTACAAGCATCCGTACCCGCTCGATCCCCGCCACCCGGTGTCGCACGGGCCGCAGATCATGCCGGAGCAGGGCCCGCCGCTGCAGCTCGAACGCGCGCGCGCGCTCGAAGGCGCCGTCGACGTCATCGAACGGGCGCACGAGGAGTTCGCGGCCATCTTCGGGCGGCGGTACGACGCCTGGCTCGAGGAGTTCATGACCGCCGACGCCGACGTCGTGTTCTTTGTGCAGGGGGGGCACGCCGTCACGGCGCGCTATGCGATCCGGCACATGCGCGAACGGGGCGCGAAAGTCGGCATGGTCCGGCTGCGCACGATTCGCCCCTATCCAACCGAGCGCGTGATGCAGTCGCTCAGCCGGTTCAAAGTCGTCGGCGTGATCGAAACCAACATGGGCCTCGGCAGCGTCAGCAGCGGTGGCTCCCTCTACGCCGAAGTCTGCGGCGCGCTGTACGAGAGCGACACGCGGCCGCTCGTCGTGTCGTTCATGGCCGGCATGGGCGGCGAGGCGATCGTGCTGAAAGAGTTCTACTGGATGACGCAGAAGATGCTCGAAGCGCAGAAGCGCGGGCGCATCGAGAAGCGGACGCACTGGGTCGGGTTTGAGGAGTAGCGCAGGCCGTCGGTCTGCCTGGAGCGATTACCATGCCAACCATCGAAGTCGAACGTCAGATGTTGCCGATGCTCGGGAGCCCGAACCAGGGGGCGCGGTTCTACAATCCAGATCTCCCGCAAACCGAGCCGTTCGTCCCCGGCCACCGCACCTGCGCGGGCTGCGGGCCGTCGATCCAGTATCGGATGACGAGCAAAGCGGCCGGCGACAACACGATCCTGGTCGGCCCCACCGGCTGCATGTACGTGGCGAACAGCTCGTATCTCTGCACGCCGTACAACGTGCCCTGGGCCCACACCCAGATTGGCAGCTCCGGCAGCTTCACGGCGGGCGTGGCTGCCGCCTACGAAGCGATGATTCGCAAGGGGAAGTGGCAGGGACCGTTCCCGAACATCATCTGCGAAGCGGGCGACGGCAGCGCGTCGGACATCGGCATCGGGTCGGTCTCGGGTGCGCTGTACCGGAATCACGACTGCCTCATCATCTGCTACGACAACGAACAGTACGCGAACACCGGCATCCAGGCCTCGTCGCGCACGCCCTACGGCGGCATGACGACCTTCTCGCCGCCCGGGCCCAAGGTGCCCGAAGCCAAGACGCTCTTCCCGAAGGATCTGGCCCGCATGATGGCCGCCGGCCATCCCCACTGCTACGTCGCCACGGCGAGCGTCGGCTACCCGATCGATCTCATGAACAAGGTCCGCAAGGGCCTGAATCACAAGGGCGCCGCGTTCATGATGATTTACACACCGTGCCAGAAGGGGTTCGTCTATGAGACGCCGCGCTCGATCGATCTCGGCCGTCTCGTGGTCGAATGCGGCCTGTATCCCATCTGGGAGTGGGATCCCGAGACGCGCCAATACGACTACACCTTCCGTCCGCAGAGCATGCGGCCGGTCGTCGAATACCTGAAGCTGCAGGGGCGCTTCGGCCACCTCAAGGCCGAGCACATCGCCACGCTCCAGCGCTTCGCCAACGACCAGTGGCGGATGATGGGCATCGAGGTGCCGGAGGCGCTCGTCAACGCCGCCGACCCGAGGGCGCACGCCAACATGGCGGCAGCGGAAGCCGCCACGGCGGTGGCGCATACCGTATGAGCGAGATCAATCCACAGGACAGCTACATCGTCGCCGAAGGCAAGAAACGCGGCGCCACGCGCGACGTGCGGCCGGAGGCGGCCTACGACAAATACTTCACGGTGCTGAAGGTGCACGCGGGGGACGCGCTGCTCAACGACAACTGGCACACGAACGAAGTGTTCAGCCATGCGCGCGACAACTTCGAAGGCTACACCTTCGCGGCCCGCACGCTCGAGGCCTGGGGCGCGGCGATTGAGAACGAGCGCCGCGCGTACTACGTCGCCGGCGGACGCATCTGGGTCCTCGACCTGGAACCCTCCGCCGGCAAGAAGAAACGTCTGCCGCGCACGCCGTGACGGTCCTGCTGATCGACGACACACCCGAGATCGCGGAGCTGCTGGCCTGTGCCCTCCGCGATCGCGGTCACCGCGTCGTCACCAGTGGCTACACCACGGACATCAACGAGCTCGTCGACGCGGAAGCGGCCGAGGCGCTCGTCCTCGACTGTTCCGTTTTCACCATGAGCGAGTCGCTGTTCGATTCAGTCCGGGACGACCCCCGCCACGCGACGCTGCCGGTCGTCATCGTCAGTGACACCCCCGCCAGGGCGGACGCCAGCCTTCAGGCGCGGCGCGCCGAGCACGTCATGTTGATTCCCAAGCCCTTTACCGGGTCACAGATCGCGCGCGCGCTCGAGGAGCTGCACGCCCACGCCCAATGAGCCGCTGGGCCCTCGAGGATTGGAAGTTTCTGGAGCGTCGAACCGTGGCGGGTCCGCGCGGGCGCGAGTGGACGGTCGCGCTGATGGATATCCTCGGCCAGGAAGGCGACCCGGACATGCCGAGCCTCACCATGGAACTGCAATATGCGTCCGGGCGGTATTTCACCGTCGTCTTTCCGGCCGGCGGCTCGATTCAGTGGGAGCAAGGCTATCCCGCGCTGGCCGACGCGACGGTGGCCTACGAGCGGCTGGTGCGGGCAATCGCCGATGGACGGCTCGATCCCTCGCAGCCGGCGTTCAAAGAAGGGCTGGACGACTAGGGGCGCGGGGTCCCCGGTGCGCGCCGCGCATCGTCTCGTCGAGCAGCTTCGCGCTCGCATAGACCGCGCGGGTCGCCGGAACGGCGACCCCGAGGCGGTCCGCCAGTTCGACGACGGCGCCGACGACCGCTTCGATTTCGAGCGGACGGCCCGCGTCAAGATCCTGCAACATCGAGGTTTTGTGCGCACCGACCTTCGCCGCACCCGCCATGCGCTGCTCGATCGAAATCGGCAGCTCGATCCCCAGCCGGGCGGCGACCGCCTCGGTCTCGGTCATGATGTCGCGAATGACCCGTGACACGTCGGGATGGCGAACCATCTCTTCGAGGGTGGCCCCGGTGAGCGCGCTGATCGGATTGAACGACACATTGCCGATCAGCTTGACCCAGATCTCGTGACGGAACCGGGTGGTAATCGGACACCGGAAGCCCGCTGCAATGAGCGCTTCCGCGACGGCGCGCGTGCGATCGGAGCGGGCGCCGTCCGGCTCGCCGAAGCTGATCCGGTTGCCCTCGGTGTGGTGGATGACTCCGGGCTCGGGGATATCGGTCGAAAAGTACGCGAGCGATCCGATGACGCGGCGGGCCTCGACGTGCGACGCGATGACGCCCCCCGGATCGACGCGCTCGAGCCGAAGTCCCTCCAACTCTCCGGGATGCCGCTGGAAATACCACCAGGGAATGCCGTTCTGCATCGAGATGACGGCGGTCTCGGGACCGAACAGCACCGGGAGCTGGGGCGCCAGCGCCGTCAGACTGTGCGCCTTGACGGCGAGGAACACGACATCGGCCGGGCCGATCGCCCGCAGGTCGCCGCTCACCCGCGGCGTCACCTGGAACTCGCCGTCGGCGCTGATGACGCGAACGCCGTGCTGCTGCATGGCGTGCAGATGCGGACCGCGCGCGTAGAGCACCACGTCGCTGCCGACGCGCGCCAGGTGGGCGCCGATGTACCCCCCGATCGCGCCGGCGCCGGCGATCACGATTTTCACGACGCGTCCCGGGCGAACTCTTCGGCGACGCGGCGGCGCTGGATCTTCCCGGTCGCCGTGCGCGCAATCGCCTCGACGACGTAGATTCGTTTGGGCCGCTTGAATTCGGCCAGGCGGTTGCGGCAATGAGCCAGCAGCTCCGCTTCGGTGGCCGGCGCGCGCAGCACGACGGCGGCGGCCACTTCTTCACCCCAGGTGGCGTGGGGGACGCCGAAGGCGACCGCCTCGCTCACCGCCGGATGGGCGAGCAGGATCTCGTCGACCTCGCGCGGCGCAAATTTTTCGCCCCCGCGGTTGATCAACTCCTTGATGCGCCCCACCAGCGTCAGGTACCCGTCCTGGTCGAGATACCCCTCGTCGCCCGTCCGGAACCAGCCGTCGACAAACGACGTGGCGTTCGCGTCAGGGTTGTTCTCGTAGCCGCCAATCACGTTGTCACCGCTGATGACGACCTCGCCGCGCGATCCCGGCGGCAGGTGGCGGCCGTCCTCGTCCATGATGCTGATCCGGACGTCTCGACCGATCCCGACCGATCCCGGTTTGTGCGGGGCCGGCGGCAGCGGATTGGACGCGATCTGATGCGCCGCTTCGGTCATGCCGTAGGCCTCGAGCACCGGCGCCCCGAACGACTCCTCCATCTGATGGAGCGCGCGGGGCGGCAGCGCAGCGCTGCAGGACCTGATGAACCGCAGCGTCTCGGATCCGGCCGGCCGACCGGCGCCGCGCCGCGCCAGCAGGAGCTGATGGATCGTCGGGACCGCGGAATACCAGGTCGCCCGATGGTCCCGGGCAATGCGCCAGAACGACAGCGGGTTGAACCGGGCCGGGATGACGACGGTGCCGCCGGTGGCGAAGGTGGCCAGCGTCGACGCCACGAGGCCATGGACGTGGAACAGCGGCATGACGCAGATCGACACGTCGGATGGCGTCAGCGCGTAGCCGCGGGCGACGTTGCGGGCCGAAATCGAGAGGTTCGCGTGGCTGAGGGGCACGCGTTTGGGGCGGCCGGTGCTCCCGCTCGTATGGAGAACGAGCGCCACATCATCGCCGCCGGGCGGCGTCAGTCGGCCGCGGCCGTGCACGCCGTCGAAGGAGAGCGTCCCGGCGGCGTCCATGTGGACCGCCAGAATCCTCGCGTCGCGGGCCGCGGCCCGCGCCGCCTCGGCGCCGTCGGGCGGCACGATGAGCGTTCGGGCGCCGGTGTCATCGAGGTAGAAGCGAAACTCCTCCTCGGTGTAGGCCGGATTGAGCGGCGCCGCGGTTCCCGCCAGGGAGGCGGCCAGGAAACACGCGATCGCGGGGAGACCGTTGGGCAGCGCGATGCCGACGCGGTCGCCGCGCGCCACACCGGCGGCCGCCAGCGCGTCGGCCAGCGCTTCGATCTGAGTCCGGAGCGCGGCGTAACTGACGCGGATGTCGGAACCGGGAAGCGCGATGGCGGTTTGTTGATCGGGGGCCGACTGGAGCAGGTCGAAGAGGACCGTGGGCACCGACGACGAGATCATGTCACCTGCTCATTCATCACCAATTCATTATACGCAGGCAGCGTGAGGAACTCCTCGAGCTCGTCGGTCGTGGCCACCTGGAGAAAGACTGCGCGCGCGGCGTCGTACTGCCGGGTGCCGCCGAATTCTTCCTCGATGACGCGGGCGACCAGGTCCCGTGTGACTGGGTGCCCGTCGTCAAGCGTCGCACCGTGGCGGATCCACTGCCAGATTTGTGTCCGCGAGATCTCAGCGGTGGCGGCGTCTTCCATGAGGTTGTAGATCGGGACGGCGCCCTGCCCGCCGAGCCACGCCGCGAGATACTGAATGCCGACGCGGATGTTGTGGCGCAGCCCGCCGGCCGTGCGCGTTCCGCGCGGCGGCTCGACGAGCATCTGCTCGGTGACGTGCACGTCGTCGCGCAGGCGATCGAGCTGATTCGGCGCCGGCATCCCTTCGTCGAACACCGCCTTGGCGATCGGCACGAGGCCCGGATGCGCGACCCATGTGCCGTCGTGCCCCTCCCGCACCTCACGCAGTTTGTCGGCCCGGACCTTCTCGAGCGCACGCGCGTTCTCCTCGGGATCGTCCTTGATCGGGATCTGCGCGGCCATACCGCCCATCGCGTGCGCGCCGCGGCGGTGGCACGTCTTGATCAACAGCTGGGTATACGCCTTGAGGAACGGCACCTCCATCGTGACCTGCCCTCGGTCCGGCAGCAGGAATCCCGGATCGTTGCGCTGCGTCTTGATGGAGCTGAAGATGTAGTCCCAGCGCCCGCAGTTCAGGCCGCTGCTGTGCTCCCGGAGCTCGTACAAAATCTCGTCCATTTCAAACGCCGCGGGCAGCGTTTCGATGAGCACGGTCGCCCGAATCGTGCCGCTCGCGACGCCGAGCGCCTGCTGCGCGTGCAGGAACAGATCGTTCCAGAGTCGCGCCTCGAGATGACTCTGCAGCTTCGGAAGGTAGAAGTACGGTCCGGTGCCGCGCTGGAGCAGCTCGTGGACGTTGTGGAAGAAGTACAGCGCGAAGTCGAAGATCATGCCGGGCACCGGTCGATCGTCGACGAGGCAGTGTTTCTCGGGCAGGTGGAATCCGCGCGGGCGGACGAGCAG
Organism: Vicinamibacterales bacterium; assembly: GCA_051985095.1. Lineage (GTDB taxonomy): Bacteria > Acidobacteriota > Vicinamibacteria > Vicinamibacterales > CAVVIG01 > Gp6-AA45. The sequence goes on from JBPYEE010000308.1 coordinate 15,734, forward strand.
CGTCGCCAGCTCCGGTCCGAGGGTGTAGCGCCTGCCCGTTTCGGACGCAACATACGTGATGGTGCGCCGGACGGCATCCATCAGATTCCGCTGACCGCCCACACAGTTGGTCCACGTGGGTGAGTTGGCGTCCTCGAAGTCAGCCATGAACACGCTGGCCCCGGAGTTCAGCGCGTTGATGATCATCTTGCGGTCGACGGGCCCGGTGATCTCCACGCGGCGATCGGTCAGATCGTGGGCGGGCGGCACGACCGTCCAGGCGGTGCGCCGGATCTCCGCCGTCTCGTCGAGGAACCGGGGTTTCATGCCGGCGTCGTAGCGGGCCTGCACCGCGGTCCGCCGCTGCAGTAATTCCTCGATCCGGGGGCGGAACATACGCGTCAGCTCTTCGACGAAGCCGAGCGCCGGCGGCGTCAGCACGCCCTCGCTGCCTTCGACCGACGGACCCGTGGTGCGAATTCCTGGAGACATCAAACGACCATTCTAGTGCAGGACGACGCGCCCGAACGGCGATCCGGCCCTAGCCGTATCGGATCCGGAGCGAAAACTGGACTCGGCGCGCCGGTTGCGCCGAGATGGCGCTGCCGAAAAATGGCGAGCTGAGGTTGCCGATCGGCGTGTTGTCGTTGACGCGGTTCAGGAGATTGAACGCGTCGATGCCGATGGTCATCGTCGCTTTGGCGCGCGGCCGGCCGGCGGGACCCGCAGGGAATTCTCGCGACCAGCGGAGATCAAGGTCGGCGTAGCCCGGCCCCCGCAGCGTGTTGCGTCCGACGCCAGGCGGGCGGGCGTTGGCCGTGCCGGTGTTGAACAAGTCGAGGCCGGTACTGAGCGAGTAGGGCCGGCCGGAGTACGCCTCGAAGGAGACTCCGACGTTGGTCCACGGTCCGGCGGTGAGCGATCCGAACAATTCGAGCACGTGGCGGCGTTCGAAGTCGCTCGGCGCGTATTCCCGGGAGAGATCGTATGCGTTGGGCGGCATCCAACTGATCCCGCCGGTGTCATTCGAGGCGCGGTTCTCGCTGTACTGCGCGGTGCCGTTGAAGTACTTCGTCACCTGGCCGCGCAGCGTCGCCGACACGCTGATCGCCCGCGCGACGCCCGCCGACTCGATCTCGCGGATGACTCCAAACGACGGGTTCGGCCGCGCGAGGTACGCCGGCGGCGGCGGCGCGTTGATATCGCGCGACCGGAACTGATCGTATCCACGGCTTCCGCTCAGCGTAATCGCGAGTGTGGATTTCGGCCGCAGCTGGCGCTCCACTCCCAGGCTGTATTGCATCGAGTAGGGAATCGCCACGTCCGGCGCCAACCGAACGACGCTGGGGGGCTCGGCGCCGAACGTCTCGCCCGGCAGCAACGGGTTCGGGTATCCCGGATCGATCAGCACGTATCGCCGCAGACGCTCGCCGTCGTAGCGGAGCAGGTCCTGAATCGGCCCGGGCCCGGTCCGGTCGTGAAACACGCCGGCGCCGCCGCGCAGGACGGTGCGCCCTTGGGCGTCCGGGGAGTAGGCGAAGGAGGTCCGGGGCCCGACGTTGTCGTTGTCGTGAAAATAGTTCTGCCAGTCGTAGCGAAGGCCGATGTCGACCGTCAGGTTCGGACGGAGGCGCAACTCGTCCTGCACGAAGAGGCCGATGACCTTCTCCAGAAAGTTGACCTGCCCGTTGCCGACCTGCTCGATGAAGGAATATGGCCGGCCGGCGGCGTAATCCTGCAGGGTGGCAAAGTAGAAGGTCCCCGCCGTGTTCGTCCGATCGTCGTAGCCGCGCCAGCTCCAGTCGGGGATGTTGATGCCGAATTTCAGCGTCTGATTGCGCGGCGACCAGGTCAGCGCGTCGACCAGGGTGAAGTGGTGCTCTGTTCGGACCGAGTCGTTCTGCGCGCCGCCGCCAATGAAGCTGTCCTGCACGACGATGAGCGGGTCCGGCCGCACGCTGACGCGCGGCTCGTACTCCACGCCGTACAGGAGTTTCACGTCGTGCAGCAGCTTCGTCGTGATGATGGTCTGTTGCGTAAACGTCGCTTCGTCCTCGCGATCGGTGTGATTGAAACCCGCCTCGGGCAGCGTCACGCCGCCAACGCCCTGATTCGTGTTCCGCTGAAACAGGTGCGAAAACCGGATCGATTGCGTGTTGTGCTCTCCCTGCTGGTGCGTCACGACGCCGGCGGCGAGCATGTTGCGAAACGGCGTCGACACGTTGGTCTGGACGGTCCCGGCGAGCGTCTGCGCGAACACGATCGACTCGTTGTCCTGCGCGTCATAGAACCCCGACAGCAGGAAGTCGGTGTTGCCGCCGTGACCGAGCGGGCCCCCCAGCGTGCCTTCGAAGATGCGCCGCTGCTCGGGCGGCTTCACCGCCGCGAAGGCGTTCCGGGCCGCGACATCGGCGTCCCGGAACCGCACGTTGAACGTGCCCGAATACTCCTTGCCGCCAGGCTTCGTGATGATTTCGATACGACCGCGGCCCGGGCGCATGAACTCGGCCGAATAGGGATCCTGATTGATCTTGATCTGCTGCACCGCGGAGGCCGACAGCGCCAGCGCGTTGACTTCGACGCCGTTGACCAGAATGGTCGCGCCGTTGGTGCCAATCGCCGTCGCATCGAGAAACCGCGACATGGCAGCGACGACGTCCTGGTCGAGCACCGGCAGATTGTCGAGCGCGTCGGCGTCGACCGTAATCGCGTCGAGATTCGACGACGCGGCGGTGCTCACCTCGGCGCTGCCGCCACTGACCGACACCTCCTGCATCACGCCTTCGATCTGCAGCACGATCGTGAGGGCGGCAGGCGCGCGGGCGGCAACCCGTACCGGCGTGGTGCTCGGTTTGAATCCGGGGAACGCGACGCGGATGACGTAACTGCCCGGCGCGACGCGATCGAACCGGAAGCCACCGCTCGCATCGCTCGTCGCCCGCTGCACCGTCGCGCTGGATCCGGCGGCGTCCAGCGTGATCTCGGCGTTCGGCAGGACCGCGCCCGTCTGATCCTGGACGACACCGCTGACCGCCACGCCTCGAGCGGGGGATTGCGCGAGGAACAGCGCGAGGACGACGGCGATCATGAGCCGCTTATGATACTCTCGGTACCGTCCGATGCGGTCACGAGCGAGTCGGTTGACGCTCAGCGGCGTTGCCGTGATAGTGATCGGCGCTGCCGC
>JBPYEE010000309.1:0-7807 GCA_051985095.1 Vicinamibacterales bacterium
GCTGCGCGCCCGTAAAGGCTCCGCGTTCGTGCCCGAACAGCTCCGATTCGAGCAGCTGTTCGGGCAGCGCGGCGCAGTTCAGCGCGACGAACGGTCCAACCTTGCGGGGCGACACGCGGTGGATGAAACGCGCCACGACCTCCTTGCCGGTACCCGACTCCCCCGTCAGCAGCACGGTCGTCTCGGTCTCGGCCACCTGCATGGCACGGGTTAGCACGTCCATCCATTGCCGTGACCGGCCGATCACCCGGGTGTGCGTGCTCTTGGCCTCGAGCTCCTCGGTGAGCGACCGCACGTGTGCCTCGAGGCGTTCCGCGCGCGCCTGCGTCTCGGCGACCTGCAGGGCCGCTGCGGCGAGCTGCTCGTGAGACACCGCCAGCGCGACGTGATCGGCAATGCGCCTCGCGACCAGTACGTGATCGCGCGTGTACGCCTGCCGCTGCTTCGACCAGAAGGCCAGCCCCATGTACTGCTGACCCGCGCGAGTGAGCACCACGAGCAGCGATCGGAACCCGGCAGCGACAATCCGCTCGCGCAGGTCGGCGGGCTCGACAATGGCCAGCCTCGCCGTGGTGAAATCGTCGATGATGATGAAGCCCTCGTCAGGCTCCGATGAATCGGCGCGCACGAACCGGTTCAGCCCCTCGAACTCCCTCGTCGACGCTGCCTCCACGAGGATCCGGCCGTGCCGATCGTCGAACATCATCGTCAGCAGGTCGTGCGCGAGCATCTTGTTGGCGATCGCCGACACCTGCGGAAACACCGTCCGGATATCGAGCACCTGCGCGATCGTGCGGAGCAGCTCGACCGAACTCTCGATTGCGGCGGCGCAGTCGGCGGTCGTCACGGTTGCAGCCCCGTTCCCGGCCGGAAGATCCCGGCCGGCTGCAACGGCGGCATCGGTAACGGCGTCACGCTGGACCCGCTGACCGACACCGGGCCCGGCGCAGCAGGCGCGAGCTGGACCGCCTCAAACACCACGAGCGACGACTGATAATCCAGCGTGGCCTGCAGGAGGTTGACCTGCGCCTGCAGGAGGTCGCGCTGCGCCTGCGTGACGAGGAAGCTCGTCGACAGTCCGACCTCGTAGCGGCGCTGCTCCGCATCGAGCCGCTGCTCGGCCAGCGTCGCGCCGGCCCGTGCGGCGTCTTCACGCTCGGCGGTACTGCGGATCTGGCGCGCGGCCTGTCGAATCGACGCGGCGACGTCGAGCTGCAGGCTCGCGACACGGGCCGCCGCCTGCCGTCGCTCGACCTGAGCCTCGATGCGGCTCACGTCTTCGAAGCTGCGGCCGATGGGGTAGCTCACCGTGACGCCCACGCTCCACGTCGGATAATCGGTGCCGAACGCCTGTCCCAGCACGCCTGGGAACCCCGAGTTGAGCGTCCCGATGATCGTTCCGGGGAACGTGCCGGTCCGCAGGAGCTGGGCGCCACCGAGACCGCTGCCCCGATACGATGTCTCGACTCGCACGTCAGGCAATCGCTGGTTGGCGAAAAATGTCTCGTTCGACGCGGCGATCGCGACATCATTGCGTGCGCGGCCGAGGTCGTAGCGCTGGTTGATGGCCTTGGCGACCACGGCGTCGAGGTCGGGCAGGTCAAGGCGTCCGGCAGGCTCATCGACCGGATCCAATCGCACCTGCCAGAAGGCGGGGTCGGCTGGATCCATGATCAGGCGGCGCAGCCGATCCTCTCCGTCGTCGGAGGCGGCGCGCGCCTGAATCAGGTTCTGGCGGCGCTCGGCGGCCTCGGTCTCGACCTGCACCAGATCGATTGGCGGCGACTGGCCGAGGCGCACGCGCGCGCTGTTCTCCGTGGCGAGCTGATCGGCGAGTTCGAGAGACCGCTCCTGCACCAGGACGTTTGCGCGCAGCGCCTTCAGCGTCCAGTAGGCCTGCTTCACCGCCGCCACCGTCTGCGCGACTGACTCACGGAACTTCAGATCCGAGCTGGCCTCGTTGCGCTTGGCGATCACGTACTGTTGGCGCGCCGCATCGACCGTACGATCTCTGAAGAGCGGCTGCGAGAAGGCGACCTGCACGCCCGACTGCAGGCTGGGATCGAAGCTGTTCAGCGGACTGTTGCTCATCGTCCGGGATACATCCCACGACACGCTCCACGTCCCGTTGCCCCAGGGAACGCGCTGACGCACGCCGGTTGACGAGAAAAGGTCGCGGGTGTCGATCCCGCTGGTCCCGAGCAGGAAGTTGGTCGGCGGCGTGGTTGTCATCGAGCGCCCGGCCGTCGTCGAGAACATCGGCGTATAGGCGCTCCGCGCCTCGCCGACGTGCGCCGCTTCGACGTCCTGCGCGAGCCGAACGACCGCGAGATCCGGGTTGTGCTCAACGGCGCTCCGGACGGCGTCCTCGAGCGTCAGCGGAAGCTCGGCCGGCGGCGTCTGACTCCGCGCGGCGCTGGCGGCGAGCACCGCCGCCGTGCACACGGCGATCGTGGTCGATCTGATCATGAGGCCTCCACCAACTCGGGCACCCGCAGCGCGGGCTCCGGTTCTTCGACGGCCGCCGCGTGCGTCCGCGCGACGAGCACATAGATCGACGGCACCACGAACAGCGTGAAGATGGTGCCGATCACCATGCCGGTCACGAGCATGATGCCGATGCTGTTGCGCGCGCCGGCGCCGGGACCGGTCGCCAGCACGAGCGGAAAGTGTCCGACGACGGTCGCGGCGGTCGTCATCAGGATGGGACGGAGTCGGGTCGCGGCGGCTTCGATGACGGCCGCGAGCTTGTCGCGTCCGATCTCCTGCAGCTCGTTCGCGAACTGGACGATGAGAATGCCGTTCTTCGAGACCAGGCCGACGAGCGTGATCAGGCCGACCTGGCTGTAGATGTTGAGCGTCGTCCAGCCGAGGAAGGAGAACAGCAGCGCGCCGGAGACTGCCAGCGGAACTGACCCGGCGAGAATAATGAATGGATCGCGGAAGCTCTCGAACTGCGCTGCGAGCACCAGGTAAATCAGCACCGCCGAGAGCAGGAACGTGCCGAGGAACTTGCTCCCTTCGGTGCGCAGCTGGCGCGACTCGCCCGCGTAGTCGATCGTGAAGCCCTGCGGCAGCAGGCCCCGCGCCTCGTTTTCGAGGAAGCCGAGCGCCTTGTCGAGCGGTACCGGTGGCGGGATCACGCCCTGGATCCGCACCGCGTTGAGCTGTTGAAACTTCTTCAGCTCCCGGGGCTCCGTCGTCGTGCGCAGCGACGCGAACGTCGACAGCGGCACGAGTTTATCGTGCGAGCCGGTGACGTAGATCTGCGACAGCTGATCGGGCGTCAGCCGTTCCACGCGCGCGACCTGCGGGATCACCTTGTAGCTGCGTCCCTGGATGGTGAATCGGTTGACGTAGTTCGCGCCGAGCAGCGCCGACAGATCCTTGCCCGCCTGACTCAAGTCGACCCCCTGCGATCGCAGCTTGTCGCGGTCGAAGACAATCTCGGCCTGCGGCTGGTCGAATTTGACGTCGGCGTCGGCGTAGATGAACAGGCCGCTCGCGAACGCCTTCTTCACCAGCTTGTCGGCGATGTCGGTGAGCTGCTGCGGCTCAGCGGCCGACCCGATCACGAGATCCACCGGGAAGTTGCCGCCGCCGGGCAGCGGCGGCGGCGCCTGCGGGATGACGCGGACGCCGGCGATCTTCGACAGCGGCCCCATCGACGCCATCATCAGCTGCTGCGTCGTCCTCCTCCGCTGGCTCCAGGGCTTCGTGGTCATCCCGCCCATCCCGCTGTTCGGAAACGTGATCTGGAAAATGCTGTCGCTTTCCGGCAACGAGCGGTAGACGTCGTGGATCTGATCGGCGAACAGCTTCGTCTGCTCGAGTGTCGAGTTCGCGGACGCCTGGACGAATCCGAAGAAGAAGCCCTGATCCTCGTACGGTGCGAGCTCCTGCTGCGAGAACAGGTAGAACGGCACGATCAACAACGCGGCGACCACCCACACGGTGAGCACGACCGGCCGGTACCGCAGGGTTGACGCCAGCGCGCGGGCGTACCCGCTGCGCACGACTTCGAACCGGCGGTTGATCCAGCCGGCGAAGCCGCGCTCGGTGTCGCCCGTCCGCAGCAGTTTCGCGCCCATCATCGGTGACAGCGTCAGCGCGACGATGCCCGACACCAGCACGGCGCCCGCCAGTGTCAGCGCGAACTCGCGGAACAGCGAACCGGTCAGACCGCCCTGGATCGCGACCGGCGTGTACACCGCCGCCAGCGTGATCGTCATCGCGATGATCGGCCCGATGAGCTCTCGTGCGGCGTCGATCGCCGCGTGGACCGGCCGCTTGCCCTGCTGGAGGTGCCGCTCGACGCTCTCCACCATCACGATCGCGTCGTCGACCACCAGTCCGACCGACAGCACGATGGCGAGCAGCGTGAGGAGGTTCACCGTAAACCCGGCCACCAGCATCAGGAACACGGCACCCACCAGGGACACCGGAATCGCGACGATCGGAATGAGGACCGATCGGAACGAACCGAGGAATAGGAAGATCACGACGATCACGATCAACAGCGTTTCAGTGAGCGTCCGGAGCACCTCCCCGATCGCGTCCTTGATGTACACCGTCGAGTCGTAGGGCACGCCGAGTTGCATGCCTGCGGGCAGCTGGGCCCGAATCTGCGGAATCGCCTGGCGCACCTGATCGATGACCTCGAGCGTGTTCGCCGTGGGCAGCACCCACACGCCCATGAACGTCGCCGACTCGCCGTTGAAGCGCACGTCCTGTTCGTAGTTCTCCGCGCCCAGCACTACGTCGGCGATTTCACCGAGCCGGACGATCACCCCGTCCTGCTCCTTGACAACGAGCTGGCGGAACTCTTCCGGCGTCCGCAGATCCGTGTTCGCGACGAGGTTGACCGACACCATCGATCCCTTCGTCTGCCCGACCGCCGACAGGTAGTTGTTGCGCGCGAGGGCGTCGCGCACCGTTGACGGCGCGATGCCGAGCGCGGCCATGCGGTCCGGTTTCAGCCAGATTCGCATCGCGAAGGTGCGCGCGCCGAGGATGTCGGCGCGTTGGACGCCGCTGATCGCGCTCAGCTTCGGCTGGACGACACGGGTCAGATAGTCGGTGATCTGATTCGGATCGAGATCCTTCGACGAGAACCCGAGGTAGATCGCCGCGAACTGGTTGTCGGCGGTCTGCAGGTCGATGACGGGCGCTTCGGCTTCCGGTGGCAAATCGTTTCGCACCTGGGCCACCTTCGCCTGAATCTGCGTGAGCGCCGCATTCGTGTCGTAGTTGAGCTTCAGGTGCACGGTGATCGTGCTGAGCGCCTGGGCGCTCGACGACTCCATGTAGTCGATGCCGTCGGCGCTGGCAATCACCCGCTCGAGCGGCGTTGTGATGAAGCCGCGCACCAGATCGGCGTTCGCGCCGACGTAGACCGTCGAAACCGTGATCACGGCGATATCGCTGCGCGGATACTGGCGCACGCTGAGAGACCGGATCGACTGCAGGCCCGCGATGAGGATCACCAGGTTGACGACGATCGCGAGAACTGGCCGCCTGATGAAGAGGTCGGTGAGTTGCATTAGCTGTTCTCCGGATGCGGCTTCGCGCTGTTGGCGGGTCGGATCGCGTTGTTGACGAGCACGGCCGCACCGTTGCGCAGCTTGAACACGCCTGAGGTCGCCACTTCGTCACCTGGCCGCACCCCCGATACGATCGAAATCCGATCGCCGCGCGCGCCACCGACCTTCACGAACTGCTGCCGGACGCCGCGATAGGACTTGCCGGCCGCGTCCTTCATGTCCGTCACGATGAATACAGAGTCGCCGAACGGGGCGTAGCTGATCGCCGAGGCCGGCAGCGAGACAAGGCGCGTCGCGGCCCCGAGCGTCACCTCGGCTTGCACGAACATCCCCGGACGCAACCGTCCAGCCGGATTCGCCAGCGTCGCTTGCGCCTGGACATTGCGGGTCGACTCGTCGACCACTGAATCGATCGCGGTGATCCGGCCGGCGAATTCGGCGCTCACCGCGTCCGCGGCGGTGATGCGCACGCTGCGCCCGGGCCGAAGCTGGGCCATCGACTGCTGCGGCACGCCGAAGTTCACATAGATCGGATCGAGCGACTGCAGCGTGACGAGTGCGTCGCCAGCCGAGAGGTACTGGCCGAGGTTGACGCGTCGGAGCCCGAGGAGGCCGGAGAACGGCGCCCGAATCGTCTTGCGCTCAATCATCGCGCGGATCTCGCCGACACGGGCGTCGCTCTGCCGATAGTCCGCGTTCGCGCGATCGTACTCCGCACGCGAGACGACATGCTCGTCGACCAGCCCCTGCATGCGGTCGAAGTTCAGTTGCGCCAGCTCACGTTGCGCCTCCGCCGCTGCAAGTTGCGCCCGCTCCTGACGAGTGTCGAGCAGCGCGAGGACGTCGCCTTCGCGCACCCATTTGCCCGAGTCGAACGCGACCGCGTCGACGGTGCCCGGAAGATCGGCACTTATCGTCACCCCCTTCACGGCGGCCACGGTCCCGATGGCCGTCAGCGTCGCGGGCCATTCGTCCTGCGCCGCCACGATCGTGGTTACGGCCTCTGGCGGCGGCTGGAACGCGGCCGCCTGCCCGATCGCCGTCTGGATCTGCTTGAACTTCACGAACCCGAGCACCGCGACCAGCATCACCGTCGCGATCAGGGTCATCACCATTCGCTTCGCCATGCGCTCCTCTCACAGTTCTGTCGTCGTTCGACGATTTTGAAGCTCTGATCACTAGACGATTGAGCCAGACCGCAATCGACAACGACGCTGCTTACTCTCGCTCTCGATTTGACGCCTTCACAATCGGGCAGGTGCCGCATGGCGCAGTCGGTCGGTTGCGCGACGCGGACGATGCACTTTGTGTCGAGCGCGATCTGCGACTTTTGGACGATGGCGGCGGCGGCGAAGTGCTCGATAATGGGACCGTGACTGAACGCGATTCGTCGTGCGGGTCGTCGATCTGGCCGCCGGCCGAGCTGTCGTCGAACGATACGGACGTGCTGCGCGCTGCGCTCGCGCGCGAACACGACGCACTCCGGCGCGCGCAATGCCTCGCCAGCATGCAGGCGGAGGTCGTGCAGTTGGCGCTCGATCTTCTCGTCAGCGAGCCGGATCTCGAAGGCTTCTTCGCCGGTTTAACCAGGAGCATGGTCGAAGACTCCGACAGCCACGGCTGCGGCGTCTTTCTGCTCAACGAGTCCCGAACCGGCTGCTCGCTCTGGATGGCCTACGTCGGCGACCGCCTGTACACCGCGCAGCGCGGGGGGCTCGAAGCGCTCCCCTATCCGCACCAGCGCTTCGGCGAACACCTCTTTTCCTATAAACCCGGCTGGCGCGAAACGATCGAGTACACGGCCGACGATCCACGCTTGCCGGCGGAGGTGCTCGCGTTTCATCGCGCCCATGGCGTCGACGGCTCCGTCGTGGCGCCGCTCGTCATCGGCGACCAAACACTGGGATGGTTCAAGCTATCCGCCTGTGGCGCCGATGTCTGCGTCGACGGCCGTTGGTGGCGCCGCGAGCTGACCGACGCCATCGCGCGCCAGGCGGCACTGGCGCTTCATTACTCGCGCCTGGTCGAGCAGAGCCGCGTCGAAGAGCGGCGTAAAGCGATTCTCGAAGAACGGAACCGGCTCGCACGCGACATCCACGACAATCTCGCGCAGGGCTTCGGCGCGATCCTCATGCAGCTGCAGGCCGCGCAGCGCGACCGGGGCGAGCTGCCGCCGCACGTCGCTGACAGGATCGACGCGGCGACCCATCTCGCACGGACGCATCTCGTTGAAGCGCGGCGGTCGGTCGGTACGCTGCGACCGA
>JBPYEE010000310.1:0-6592 GCA_051985095.1 Vicinamibacterales bacterium
ATCCGTGAGTTCGCGAATCACACACGGCACCGTCGGAAACTGGAGCATCTGTGCGCTGGCCAGCCGCTTGCGACCCGCCACGATCGCATATCGCCCGTTGATGCGTCTGACGACGAGTGGCTGAACGATGCCGTGAACCCGTACCGATTCGATGAGTGGTCGTAAATCGTTCTCCGATCCCATGGCGGCGCCGTCGATCTGCGAAACCGGGGTCATTCGAACCGGGTGCCCGGCCACCACCGAGGCGAGCTGGTCGACGTAGTGCGAATCGGCCCGCATGCGGTAACTGCCCGGCAGACCTTCGCGTTCCGAGGCCGCGTCGAAGGATTCAATCGACACTTGACGGTCAGCTGCGGCGACGTCTACGGGCATTGTCCGACGGTCAGCAGACTCATTCCACTTCTCGGACACGCGCAGCGCCTCCGTTGGTGACGACAGAAAGAATGCAGATGTAACGCTTATAGCACGACTGTATGTCTTACCTGCAAATGCCCAAAAACGTTGTTCCGAGCATCCATGGCGCGGAGCGTCCGTCTCCTCGGAGCGTCTCGTTAGAATGGAACGTCCAGATGAAGCGGACCCCATTGGATCGCAAGTGGGAGCAGCTGATGTCACTCTGCGAGTGCGAGAGCAAGTACCGCGCGCAAGCCGGGTACGCGCGCCTGAAACAACTCGTCGCGTCCGAGATCACTGAGCTGGCCGGTGCAATGGGATTCAGTCCAAGGCGCATTGCGACCCGTGATTTCCGGGCCGAGCGTGACGGGGATCACATCATCCGCATTCTGACGGACTAGGCTGCAGACAGAAACGCAGAGCACCTGCTCTCCTGGTTGGGATCGGACTGCGCAAGGCGCGAACAACTCTCGCGCCGTAACGAGAGGCACGTGACTCGTTGACCATCGCCGTGTGCGGGCCAGATCAGTTCCGTCGAGAGTCGCTGCCTGTGTGAGCGGTCCGCCGGCGCGATCCGTGTCGGGCCCACGCCAGAATGGCTGGAGTGAATTCACGCTCTCGAGGGCGAGCCCGGCGTCGATGCGCCAATTGAAACGCCCGGCGGATCTGGAGGCGGTCTCCTCGTGGTCGCGATCGTACAAGCGGCCGCAGAATCCCTCGGTCACCAGGCGTCGTTATGGGCCGACAACGGGGCAGCGAAAAGCGTCCCGCCGTCGAGCCAGTTGCGCCACGCTCGGGCTCGCGCGTATCGATCAGACCATCTCTCCCGCCACAGATGTGATCCTTGCGGTCCCAGTCGGATTGGTGCTTGGCGCACGCATTTCGGTGTCTCAGGTGCATTGCAATCGCAACCGCCGGGACCCTGTACCGTGCGACCAACATGACCACGCCGCCGCAATGGCCGTCGGCACGGATCGATCGAGCGCCGAGCGAACCCCAGGAGCGCGACCCGGCCCTGAAGGTGGCCGATCGAGATCCGCCGGGTCCCGCTGCCGACGGTCCGAGGGGAGCGGCCGGCTCCGTCGCCGAGCCGACGCGTGGTCTCATTGAGCGTCGTGATGGGTTTTGCTGAATCGTGTCATTGCTCGTGTCGAGACCCGAGCTGACGACGCCCGGTCCTGCTGGCTTCGGATCGCGGACCCCGTGAACAGGATTGAGTCCACGGCGCGTCAACGATAACGGTCGATGGCTCTGTCGCACCGTGGCCTAAAAAGTCGCTCAGATTGAGTCGCCTCGGCGGCCAAAGTCGGCCGAATGCCCGACAACTGTGTAGGGTCGTGGCGATATTCCTAGCGAACCGCCTCAGCAATGGTGGCACCGATCGTGCTACCTGATCCGCAAACGGATTTCTGCGAGGTTCAATGAAGGTCATATTCCGCAACGTTGCATTTCTCGCCGTCGCCATGTCGCCAGCGATGGCCCATGCGGCGGCCATCGAAACGGACCCCGCGCTACTGCGCCTCACGCCGCTGGGGGTCTCATTTAGCAGTTACAGCGGGCCGACCGATCCCGTACCGATTTCCTCGCCCGGGTTTCGCTTGACCTACATCAGCGACGGAAAGACGCACACGGGTCTGTACAACCCGGTCATGTTGATCCTCGGCGTCCCGACCGGAAACGCGGCTCCCACCCTGACGATCAATGGTGAGGCGCCGTTGGTCACCACACCGAGCATCGCGATAGGCGGTACAGATACCTACGGCGGAAGCTGGAATACGACTACCGGGAATGCGGGGACGTTCGACAAGACGGCGAGCAAGGGCGGCAACAGCGCGTATGACGTCGTCGGGTTCAACCCCGCCGGCAACAATTCCGAGAACTACGGGAATTGGAACGCTTCAACCGGACTGACGAGTTGGACCCTATTCGTGTACAGCCTGACGTTCTCGCCGGGCACCTTCGGGACGCAAAGCAACTTCGGCGTCGGGGACTGGGTCGACATCGGCGCGACCGGTCTCACCGGCGGGACCTTCGTCATCGCGTACGGCTGCGACGGCGTCACCGGCAAGACCGCTCCAAACAACTGCACAGGAGCCGACGACACGTTCAGCACCCCGTTTACATATGCCGGTGCGATCGACGGCGGCAACGTGACGATCACGTCTGTCGCGCCTGAGCCGGCGAGCCTCCTTTTGATTGGCACGGGCCTGGCCCTGCTGCGTCGACGCAAGCGTTAAGAGGCGCGCCGCGCTGGCGCGGTGGGCCGAGCACCAGGCGAGGATGGGCGGCGGATTGGTTCACTTCCGCCGCCCTTGTCCTGTACAGTTTTGACCCGCGATCTATTACGGGCTCCCTGAAGCGCGTTTCGCCTGGGTGGCTTTGCCCAGGGCACTGAAACGCCCCTCACGTCTCAACTCGACGCCAGTCGAGCGCCACCACCAATGAAACATTCGCCAACTTGCGGTCATTAAGTCTGCCGAAGCTCGGCTTTGTGAGGAGGCACACAGGGCCTCCTGTGACAGTTTTCTCCTTTTCTCCAACTGACTCAACGGTTTACGAGAAGGCCACACGCGAAAGTAACAATCGGAGAGCGCTTTGCTGACTCCAGTGTCACCTTGCGTCATGAGAAGGCTGTTGGCCGGATGCTCACCCGGACGCTGAATCGCGTGAAGTTTTGCGCGAGGGCTCTCGTGTGCCTCGCCGTCTTCTCCTCGGCCTGTCACAAGCCGACGGCAGATGCCCGCCTGCGGAACGGCAATGCGTACGTCGCCCAAGGCCGTTTTCAAGAGGCGATCATCGAGTTCCGCAACGCTGTGCAGCTCGAGCCACGCCGCGGTGACCTGCGGCTGACGCTCGGCGATGCGTACGAGCGAAATCACGATCTCGCCGATGCGGCTCGCGAGTATGTTCGTGCCGCCGATCTCATGCCGGCCGATATCGAAGCGCAACTCAAGGCGGGAAATGCACTGATTCCGATTCGAGCGTTCGAGGACGCCAAGAAGCGCGCGGCCGCTGTTCTGGACATCGAGCCGCGGAACGTCGACGCGCTAATCCTCATGGGAAACGCCCTGGCCGGACTCAAACAGCTCGATGACGCCGTCACGGAGTACGAGACCGCCATCGCCGAGGATCCGTCTCAGGGACCCGGCTACCTGGGTGTCGGGGCGCTCCAGATGCTCCAGGGCAAACGGGGAGAGGCGGAACAAACGTTCAAGAAAGCGGTGCAGGCGGTGCCGAATTCACCCCTTGCCCGATTGGCGCTCGCCAACTTTTATTGGTCGAGCGATCGGATTGCGGAGGCCGAGCAGGCCTTCAAGACCGTGCTCGACATTGACGCTGCAAACGAGATGGCGAACCGCGCGCTGGGGTTGCTGTACATCGGGACTGGCCGGGCCCAGGAGGCAGAACCCTTCTTCCGACGAATCGCAGACGCGGACACCTCGCCGCGCGCCAAGATGACGCTCGCCCAGTACTACGCGATGCTCAATCGCTTCGACGATGCGCGAAAGGTGCTGGTCCCCCTCGCGCAGGGCAACGACTCGTTCAGCGCCGCGACCGTTCGCCTCGCTGCGCTCGACGCAGCTCAAGGCCGTGATGCCGAAGCGATGATGCGCGTTCGTGATGTCCTCGCGAAGAATCCGAAAGACGCGTCGGCCTTGCTGCTTCAAGCCGATCTCTTGTTCCTGGATCGAAAGATGGACGAGGCGCTCGTAATCATCGAGAGCGCGCTCAGTGCAGACCCAACCTCGGCGCGCGGGCATTTTCTGGCGGCGCAAATGTATGCGGCGATCGACCGGACCGACGAAGCAATCCGCGAGTACGAGCAGGTCCTCAAGTACGATCCCCGGCCCGTGAGGGCCATCCTTGAGCTCGGGCGGCTTTGTCTCGCGCGGGGCGCGACCGACAAGTCGATCGCGTACGCGCAAGAAGCGGCGACCCTGCAGCCATCGAATCCGGACGCCCGCCTGCTGCTCGCTCGCAGCTACCTCCAGCGTGGAGATCTGTCGCGGACCCGGACCGAGATCGCCGCCCTCGAGAGAGCCTTTCCGAACGAAGCAGCGGTCTTCAATCTGGCGGCGGCCGGCCACCTGGCGGCCAGGGAAGTCAGCCTGGCGCGAGCCTCCTATGAACGGGCGCTGCAAATTGATTCCGGCAATGTCGAAGCAATTGGCGGTCTCATGAGCCTGTACGCCCAGGCGGGCCAGAGCTCGTCGCTGGTGGCGTTCGTCGATGCGCTGCTCGCACGGTTGGAACCGACGTCGGATGTTTTGATGGTCGCGGCACGAGGCTATGCGACCGCGAAGGAATTCGACAAGAGCGAAGCGGCGCTAAAGAACGCCATTGAACTGGATCCGGCGCGTCTTGAAGGATACACGCTCCTTGGCCAGTTGTATGTGGAACGCGGGCGCCTTGACGAAGCACGGGAGCAGTTTGGCAACGTCCTCAAACGCCATCCCAAGTCGGTTGCGGCGAGTACGATGCTCGGGATCCTCCTCGGCCTCGAGGGCCACCGTGTCGAGGCACAGAAGCAATACGAGCAGACGCTCGCGATCGACGCCCATGCCGCCGTCGCGGCGAACAACCTGGCATGTATCTATCTGGACGCGCAACAGAATATCGACGTCGCCTTCGAGCTGGCTCAGACGGCACAGCAACAGCTCCCGGAGGAACCTCACATCAGCGATACCCTTGGTTGGATTTACGTGAAAAAGAATATGGCGTCGACGGCGCTTCCCTATCTCGAATTGAGCGCGCGGAGACTTCCGAGGATGGCCGAGGTGCATTTTCATCTCGGGATGGCAGAGATGCAGGCCGGGGATTGGCGCAGGGCCAAGGACAGCCTGAAGCGTGCGCTCGCCTTACAGCCGAATTTTCAGGGCGCGAACGAAGCCCGCAGCGCACTCACCATCATCGGGACGTAGCAATAGCGTCAGGACTTCAGACAAACCAGTGTTCTCGGCCCTCCTCGCCTCCAAGCAGAGGGCCGACTCCGTCCCTTCGCCATCATATACTCCCGTCCTGAGGCTCTCATGAGCATGCTGCTGTTGGCGGGCGCCTGATGGTCGACCCGCGTTCTTACGCTTTTGGCCGGTGGTGGCCGTGTGTTTTCAGCGCACGACCGCGAGTCCGCGACATCGAACGTGACTCTTCGAACCTCTCTACAGCGATCACATACCGGGTCGAGATGCGCGGCCGCCGGGGTTCCGCATCCATCCGGTGCGGTGCAGTACCGCCTCGAGCGCCTCGTGGAGGATTCACGACGGGTCGGTTTCGCAGAGAACTCGATTGCTGGAGGCGAGCGCTACGCCACGTCCAACCCGATCTCTGAGTCTCGAGGACAGCTTTTTCAGGCTCTGATCGGTCGAGGGGCGCGACTCCAGGGCGCGGTCCGCCGTCGCGTGAAATCTCGCGAAGGATCTCCCGCGTGCGCAGAGTGTGGGTGTTCGTCGCGCTCGTTACGAGCGCGCGTCATCGTTCGCGCGCGATCAGTGCGGCGTTGAAAAGCATCCGGAAGCTGCCAAATGGCTGGCCGCGCCACGTCGGCCGGAACCCAAGCAGGATCACATGCCCCTCACCGAGGCGCACATCCACGGCGGCCGCCTTGCCACGCAGATACTGCTCGCCGATGAGATATCCCGAGACCAGCGGCGACCCGGCATCGGCGTACCGGGCGAGGATCGTGCCGTTGAAGCCCTCCTCGACGTCGAACACCGGGCTGAAATCAACAAACACGGCCGCCTTCTCCGGCATGCCCGCCATGACCGGATGCGATCGGTCGGGCATCACGTCGACAAGGGATCCTCGCAGGAAAAACTCGTCGCTCCGGAGGGTCGCCACGACGTTCTTCACGGGCAGCTTCAGCTCCTGAATGGCAAAGGCGCTCGCATTGCTGATGCACACGAGCGTCCCCCCGCCGCGGACGAACTGCTCGACGCGCTGGAGATCTTCGGCCGTGAGTTGATACGCGTACTCAGGCCGCACGGCCGGGCGACCGCCGCCGCCACGTCCCGCACCACCCCGTCCGGCCCGCTCGCCACCTGCAACCGGCACGCGGGCATCGTCGGCAATGATCAGCGTGTCGACCCGGCCAGGCAGCGACGTCTTGATTTCTTCGGGATGGATCGCAATCGGCGCAAAGCCATACTGTTCGAAGACCCAGCGCGTCCATCCCGTGTCCATGCTGCCGGTCCACGGTTGG
>JBPYEE010000311.1:0-11292 GCA_051985095.1 Vicinamibacterales bacterium
GGTCTCGGTGTACCTGATCGTCGGTGCGGCCGGCGGATTGGGGGGATCGACAAGCGGCGCCGACACGCGGTTCGAGAGCGGCCCGCGCTTGCCGCGGGCGGAGACGCCGACTGCGGCATACAGCCGCGACGGTTCGGCCGCAAGGCCGAGGAGCGGCCGCCCCACCTCCGGGTCCGTGCGCTTGCGCCGGCCGCCGGTCGGGCCATCAAACGGCACCATCACGGCCGCTGTCAGCGTCTCGCTGACATGCGCGACCGCCCCCTGGTCCAGGCCGCCGCCGACGGCCGGATCGACGTCGCCCGCCGGTTCGTCCTCTTCGGCGGTCTCGTTCGGATCCTTGGGCGACTTGACGTCGACGCTCCCGACCTTCGTGCCGCGCTTCAGCAACTGATCGTCGGTGACCGTCGGGGGACCGGTGATCGCGTACACGTCCACCCGGGCGATGTTGGCCGGTTTCGACCGGTCGGTGTTGGCGTCGGGCACCGTAAAGGTCAGATCGACGCGGTCGCCGCGCCGATCGGCCGACAGATTGGCCGGCGGGATCGGGACGCGCACGAGTGGTGGCAGCGGCGGTCCGCTCTTCCCGCAGCTGACCGCCAGGACTGTCAGCAGCAGAATGGCGGCTCGCGTCACAGGATGTACCGCGAGAGATCTTCGTCCTTCACGACGTCTGCGAGCATTCGCGTCACGTACGCTTCGTCGATCGTCACGGATTTCTCGGCCAGGTCGGGACCCTCGAAGGACACCTCATCGAGCAGTTTTTCCATGACCGTCTGCAGGCGCCGCGCGCCGATATTCTCGGTTCGTTCGTTGACGAGGGCCGAAAAGTCGGCGATCTTTCGCACCGCATCGTCGGTAAACGTGAGCGTGATCCCCTCGGTTTCCATCAACGCCGTGTACTGCTTGACCAGCGCGCTGCGCGGCTCGGTCAGAATGCGCACGAATTCGTCGCGTCCGAGCGCCTCGAGCTCCACGCGAATCGGAAAGCGGCCCTGGAGCTCCGGAATCAGATCTGAGGGTTTGGACACGTGAAACGCGCCGGCGGCGATGAACAGGATGTGATCAGTGCGGACCATACCGTACTTCGTGTTGACGGTCGTCCCCTCGACGATCGGCAGGATGTCCCGCTGAACCCCCTCGCGGCTGACGTCGGGACCGTGCCCGCCTTCGCGCCCTGCGATCTTGTCGATCTCGTCGACGAAGATGATGCCCGCTTGTTCGACGCGCTGGACGGCCGCCTTCGAGACACTGTCCATGTCGATCAGCTTCTGCTCTTCTTCGTGCCGCAGATACTCGAGCGCTTCGGGCACTTTGACCTTGCGCCGTTTCGATTTGCCCTGAAACAAGCCGGGCAGCATGTCCTTGAGGTTGATGTCGATCTCCTCGACCGACGATCCCGCAACGATCTCCAGCGAGGGGAACGCCTTCTCGCGTACGTCGATTTCGACGCTCCGGCCGTCCAGTCGGCCTGATCGCAGCTGCTCGCGAAACCGCTCCCGCGTCTGGTGCTGCGAATCGCGGACGACGGCGGGATCTTCGTCCGGCGCGACCGGACGCGCGGGCGGCAAGAGCAGGTCCAGCAGCCGATCCTCGGCATTCTGGGCCGCTTTGCCGCGGACCTCCTCAATCCGTTCCTCGCGCACCATCTCGACGCCGAGCTCGACCAGGTCGCGGACCATCGACTCGACGTCGCGGCCCACGTAGCCCACCTCGGTGAACTTCGACGCCTCGACCTTGATGAACGGCGACTGCGCGAGGCGCGCCAGCCGCCGGGCGATCTCGGTCTTGCCGACGCCGGTCGGCCCGATCATCAGGATGTTCTTGGGCGCGATTTCTTCGGCGAGCTCGGGGGCCAGCTTCTGGCGGCGCATCCGGTTGCGCAGCGCGATCGAAACCGCGCGCTTGGCCGCGTGCTGACCGATGACGTACTTGTCCAGCTCGGCGACGATTTGGCGGGGGGTCAGGGCGTCGGCGGTCGTTTGGGTCGTTTCAGGCAAGTAGATGGCCACTACAACTCTTCGATGTAAAGGTGGTCGTTCGTATAAATGCAGATCTCCGCCGCGATTCTCATGGCCTTCTCGGCGATGGCGCGGGCGTCCATCTCCGTGTTGGAGGCGAGCGCCTTGGCCGCTGCGAACGCGAACGGCCCACCCGAGCCGATCGCCACGATCCCCCCGTCGGGTTCGATGAGATCGCCGGTCCCCGACAGCAGGAACATCTTCTCGCGATCGAGGACGATCAGCATGGCTTCCAGTCGGCGGAGGATGCGATCGGTCCGCCAGTCCTTGGCCAGCTCCACCGCCGACCGGTACAGGTTGCCACGATATTGCTCCAGCTTCGATTCGAAACGTTCGGTCAGCGCGAATGCGTCGGCCGCCGAGCCGGCGAACCCCGCGAGCACC
Source organism: Vicinamibacterales bacterium (assembly GCA_051985095.1). Classification (GTDB taxonomy): domain Bacteria; phylum Acidobacteriota; class Vicinamibacteria; order Vicinamibacterales; family CAVVIG01; genus Gp6-AA45. The sequence goes on from JBPYEE010000311.1 coordinate 2,403, forward strand.
TTGTCGTTGTAGAGGCGGCGGATCTTATGCGCCCCATGCTTGACCACGGTCTGCCCGACGGTCACCTGGCCGTCGCTGGCCATCACGGCGCGATCCCGATGGCGAACGGCGAGGACGGTGGTGCTCCGGAACATCGGATCTTCTGACTGTATCGGTGCCGGATCAGAGGTGTCAAGAAAACGGGACGCCTGATATCCCACGAGGGCAACGGTCCCCGCCCCCGGCCGCCGTTCGACCTGAATTGGGCAGATAATGAGCCGATAATTGTGGCAATTGTTTGGCACCCGGTCCTCGTACGAGGTCTGCTATGACACGACGCCTTGCGAGTCTGGCACTGGCGGTCATCGTTCCGGCGTGGCTGCTCACCCCACCCGCGTCTGCTCAGGAGCGTCGGGGCGCCGCTGACGCCCCCCACGGCGGAGGGGCCAGCGCGAGCGGCGGCGGATCGCATGCGGTCAACGGCGGCGGGTCGACGGCGCACCAGGGCGCCTCGACGGCCCGCGAGGGCGGCTCGACGGCGAACCGGGGCACCGCGACGGCGATCGCTCGCGGGGACGGCACCGCCGATCGCAATCCGCGGACGCAGGACGGGGCATCGACGAGTGGGACGCCGCCCTACAGCCGTCCGCGCAACGGCCGCGATCCGGTCGGCACCGCCGTCCCGCGCGGCACGGTTCCCGCGACGGGTGCCGTCGGGGTCTTCGTTCCGGCCGGGTATTACGGCGGCCTGATCCCGTTCGGCTACTACGGCGATCCGTACGGGTATTACGGCGGCTACTACGATCCCTGGTACGGCGGCTATCCGTCTTACGGGCCGCCCCCGACCGGAGCCGACGAAGAGGGGTCGCTGCGGCTCAAGGTGAAGCCCAAGGAAGCCGAAGTTTATGTCGACGGCTATTACGCCGGCATCGTCGACGAGTTCGACGGCGTGTTTCAAAAGCTGCCGCTCGAGAAGGGGGGGCACCACATCGAAATCCGGGCTCCCGGCTACGAACCGCTGGCGTTCGACATCCGCATCACTGCGGGCCACAAAACCACCTACGAAGGCGAGCTGCAGAAGATTCCGTGACGCCGCGTCTCATTGCGGCCGTCTCGGGCGTCTACGACGGCCTCGTCGGCGTCGTGTTGCTGACGGCACAGCCGCTCCTCAGTCGCCTGTTCGGCGTGCCGCTGCCCGACCCGCCGATCCATGCGGATTTGAACGGCGTTTTTCTGCTGGCCGTCGCCCTGGGCTACGCCATTCCGTATCGCGATCCGGATTCGCGCAGCGGCCGCGCGTACCTGTGGATCATGGGTCCGTTTCTGAAGGGAGGCGGCGCGGCGACCTTCCTCATCGACCATCTCGTGCGGCAGTCGCCGCGCTCGTTCCTCGTCTTTGCGGCGAGCGACGCGATCCTCGCCCTGCTGACGCTCTGGGCGCTCATGGGCGCGAGGCGGTCGGGCGTGTCGTCAGCGACTATTTCTTCTCGATGAGCGACCGCTGAATCGGGTACTCGCCCATCCGTTTCCATTGCGTGGCGCCGTACTTCGCAAACAGCTCCACCCTCGCATCGACGAAGTGACTGTTGTGCAGCATGTCCTCGCGGGAGTCGCTGCCCGTGTACCCGAGCGGCGACCGGATCGTCAACGCCGGCGTTTCGTTCCCGGCGGCAAGCCCGGCCGATCCGGCGGCGGTCACGAAGCCGCTGCCCCACTCGTCCTTCGCGGTCACCTGCCGGAAGAGGGCGTTGATCTGCACTGAGGCGAGTTTCTGATCCGAGACGTTCTTCACCTTGAAGGTGACGCTCGGAACCAGCTTGTTCTGTCCGTTGACGATCCCGACGTCGTACCAGCCGGTATCAAGGATGGTGATCTGGAGCCCCTGGGTAACGTCGACCGTCGGCCCGCACGCTGCGCCAGCGAGCACAGCCAGCAGAGCCCACGCGACGCGGCCGCGCGCGCGCATGCGCGATATTTTAGAACACTCGCACTTCGACCCGCTTCAGCGCCTCATCCTTCGAGATCTGGCCGGCCAGGTACGCCGTCAGGTCGGCACCCTGGATTCGGATGGTTCGCGTGCGCGAATCGCTGTCGGCGGGCGCGAGGCGCGGCCGGTCGTCGTTGCCGCGGACGGCAATCGTCAGCCACTCGGTCGGTCCGATCGCGAGCGCGCGGCTGTGATCGAGCATCGCATCTTTGAGCGCCTGGATGACTTCGAACCGGTACGCTTCGTTCGGATCGTTGAGGATCGGATCGGCGGGCGGCTCGGCGGCCGGCTGCGCGTCGACGTTGGTCGTCGCCGCAACCGATCCGACGGCCGTTCGCGCGCCCGCGACCGAGGGGTTCGCGATCCGGGCGATTGTTGCCGGCCCGACCTGCAACTCGAGGCGCTTGAGGGCCTGCTCGCTGGCGGGATCGCCCTTGACGCGGTCCTGCAGCGTCTTGATCGCGTTGTCGACCCCGAGGTCATTCTGATCGAGTGTGCGCAGGCTCCAGACGAGCGCCGATGTTTCAAACGACGGCGCGGTCACGTCGAAGAAGACGCCGTAGCCGTCGAGCCGGAAGCCGCGCGCGTGCGCGTTATCGGTCACCAGGAGGTCGGCCGGCGTCTGCGTCAACTGCTGGAATCGATCGCGGATGACCGTCACGCCGTGTTCGACAGCGCCTTCGAGCAGCCGCTCCATCTGGCCGATTTGATAGCGCGATTGCCGCGCGTCGGCATCGACCCGCGCGGTCGCTGGCGACTGCGCCAGCGCGGGCGACGCGAGAAGGGCTCCAAGAATTACCAATGCTGACCGGTTCACGTCTTGTTCTCCTACTGTTTCTGCGAGACGCGCATCAAATAGTTGACCATCTCGCGCTGCCTCAGAATCTCCACGCCCGTCTTGTTCTGAATCACGCCGAGATTCCGGTCGATGTTCGACAGATCGACCTGTCGCTGCGCACCGACGTCACGCACCACCTGGGCCACGCGCAGCGCGAGCTCGCGCTGCTGCCGCTTTTCGCTTTCGTCGACGAGCGCGCGAACACGGCGGAGGAGCTCCGCATCGGATGTGGTGGCACGCGCCGGCGGCGGCTCGATCGCCTGAATCTCGTTCTGCAGCTGCTGTTCGAGCGCGGTCAGCTCCGACCGCGACACGGCGTCTGGCGCGACGGTGCGCGCCGCGGCAGTGTGGGCCGGCTTCGACCAACCCGTACGCACCGACAGGCCGGCTGCATCGTAGCGCACGTCCAGATTCGCGAGGCCCGCCGACGCGCCCAGAAGCAGCAGCGCCGCGGCAGCCTGCGCCCATCCCGGGATCTCGCGCCACCGCGAGGCCCGGCGGCCGGTCGCCCCCCGGCGCTGCGCCTCCGCCACCTGTGGCTCCGGCGGGGACCACTTGGCGAGCTGCTGCCGGACCCCGCCGAGCGCGGCGAGATCGCGACGGCAGCGTTCGCAGCCGGCCAGGTGCAGACTGAACAGCGTCCGCTCGGCCGGATCGATCTCTTCGTACAAGTACGCGATCAACGATTGTTCGCGATCGCCGGTGTAGCTGCAGCTGATGTCACTCATACAGAAGCCGTCTTATTGAGCTCACGGCGCAACACCGTGAGTCCCTGGTACAAACGCGTTTTCACCGTGCTCAGCGGACACCCGATGAGATCGGCAATCTCCTGAAACGTCATCCCGTGAAATTCCTTCAGCACGATGGCGGTCCGCTGCTCCTCCGGCAGCAGGGCCATCGCACGCTCGACGACCCGCGCCAGATCCTTGCGCGCGACGAGGTCTTCGATCGCCTCGGATGGCTCGGCCGCGGCCGCCATTTCGATCAAATCGACGTCCTCCGGTGCCTGAACGACCGGTGCACGCCGCTCACGCCGCACCCAATCGCGGCACAGATTAATCGCGATCCGGTAGAGCCACGACGAGAACTTGGCCTGGCCGCGGAAACCGGGGAGCGCGCGAAAGGCCCGGAGAAAGGTCTCCTGGCACACGTCTCGCGCATCCTCTTCGCGACCGATGGTTCGATACGCGAGGGCGTAAATCGGGCGTTCCCACCGCAGCACGAGCTCGTTGAAGCTGTCCGCGTCGCCGCCAATTGATCGCGCGACGAGCTCTTCGTCCGTCCACGTCATGCGGAGCGTGTCGGTCCAGAGGTTAAGACGGCCCACGCCGTCAGAGAGTCGGGCAAGCCGCCATTATATCGTGTCGGCCACTAAGTACCTGGAACGGCTACGGTTAGGCAATCCTCCGCGTCAGCCATCCGTGGTAGACTGACCGCGGCCACCCCTACCATCTCGATGCCCGGAAATTCCCGAACCCAGCGGCTGTCCGGCCGACCGATGGCCGTCAGCGCAGGGACTGCGACACGCCCGCTGGTTTCGCTGCTCGCGCGCGCCGCCCGGGCCACTGACCTGCTGCCGCTGCTGCACCAGCACACGCTCGACGCGACCGGCGGCAGCTCGGTGATTCTTTTTCAGCGCAATCCGCGCAACGGGGTGCTGCAGGCGACATCCGCCTTCGGACTCGACGCGCTCCGACCCGACCCCTGGGAGCCTGAATCGGCCGAGGCCGCGCTGCTCGCGACGGTGTTTGTCGAGGGTGAACCGCTCTTCGTCGCCGACACCGTCGGCCAGATGCCCGATCTGGCCAACCGGCTCGGCGCCGGGGCGGCGCTGCTGCTGCCGCTCGTGAGTCAATCGGACCGCCTCGGCCTGGTGGCGGTCGGCTTCGCGAACCCGCCGACCACGCCGCCGGTCGGCGATGTCGTCGAAGCCCGTGACGCGTATGTCGCCGCGCTCGAGCTCCTGCGGTTTCGCCAGAGCGACGAGCTGCAGCGCGACGTGCGTGCGGTTCTCGACGAGTTCACCGGCAGTCTGTCGGCCACGTTGAACCTGGCCGCCAGCCTCGACATCCTGTGCTACCGCGTGAACCGCCTGTTCGGCGCTGACCGGACCTCGGTCTGGATTCACGAGCGGCGCGCCCGCCACCTGACGCTGCGTGCCTCGTCGGACTCCGGGCAGACGGCTCGCGGCGTCAAGGTGAGCACTGAAGAGCTGGCTTCGCCGCCCGCTGCCGCGATGCGGCGCAGCCGGGCCGAAGTCGAGGCGAGCGACGCGGAGTCGGCCACGTCGATGGTCACGGTGCCGTTGCGCGGCTGCCGACGCGCCCTCGGATCCATCGTGTTCGAAGGGGTGCGGGTGGAGCCCGGCGGCGAGCTCGATCTGCTCGACCGCGCCGACGAGCTCGGGCGCCAGTTGTCGAGTGCGATTGAGAACATGCAGCTGCTCGACGACGTGATCCGCGGCCGGCGGCAGCTCGAAGAGACGTTCGATTCGCTCGCCTATCTCATCGTCGTCTGCGATACGCGGGGGCGCATCGTGCATGCCAACCGCTCGTTCGAGGCACGCGTGGGCCAGGCGCGCGATCGATTGGTCGATCGCCCGATTGCTGAGTTTCTTGGCGCCGAGCTGGCGGCCTGGCTGCAGGCTCGGGAAGCGGAATCACGTCTCGCGTCCGGCGGGGCGCCGGCCATGATCGAGGTTCTCGATCCGGTACTCAAGGGGCCTTTCCTCGTCACGGTCACCAATCTGATGAGTCAGGAGCAGGATCACGCCGGCACCGTGGTCGTCGCACGCGAGCTGACGCCGCAGACGAAGCTCGAAACCGAGCGCGAGCAACTGCGGAAGCGGCTGACGCAGAGCGAGAAGCTCGCCGCACTGGGCCAGTTTGTCGCCGGCATCGCGCATGAGCTGAATAACCCGCTCCAGGGGGTGCTGGGCCATCTGGAGCTCCTGCGGGCCACCGGAGCGTTCCCCAAGCAGCTTCGGCGCGAGGTGCAGACGATTTACCGTGAGGCGGACCGCGCCGCCAAAATCGTCCGCAATCTGCTGGTTTTCACCGGGTCACGGCGGGTCGCGCGGCGGGCGGTCAGTCTGCCGACGGTTCTTCAGAAAGTCCTGGCGCTAAGGGCCGCCGCGCACCGTGCCGCGGACATCGAAGTCGTGCGACACTATGACGAACAGCTTCCCCGCGTTCAAAGCGATCCGCTGCTGTTGCACCAGGTCTTTCTGAACATGGTGATGAACGCGGAGCACGCCATTCAGTCGACTGGGCGCGCCGGGCGCATCGAGATTGCGACGCGAGTGGCTCCGTCCGGCGATCGGATTGTCGCGACGGTGCGGGACACCGGAACCGGCATTGCGGAGGACACGCTGCCGCGAATCTTCGAGCCGTTCTATACGACGAAGGAAGTGGGCAAGGGCACGGGGCTCGGGCTGGCCATCGCGTACGGAATCGTGCAGGAACACGGGGGGCAGATCAGTGCCGCCAATCACCCCGACGGCGGCGCCGTGTTCATCGTCGAACTCCCGACGGCATCGTCATCAGGACGCTGACCGATGATTGACGAAACGTTTCTGACGACTGAGGAAGTCCTGGAGTACCTCCAGGTGAACCTGCGGACCGTTTACCGCCTGATCAAGGCGGGCAAGATCCCGGCGGTTCGCGTCGGCCGTCAATGGCGGTTCCGCAAGCGGGACATCGACGCATGGCTCGACAGCCAGCGTGGCCCGCGCGGCGCCGCCGCCGCGCGTCCCGCGGCAGCCTCGACGCCGCGGCCGGCGGGCGGGTCGACGCGTCCCAGAGTCCTTGTGGTCGATGACGAGGCCAGCATTCGAGATCTGCTGTCGAAGACGCTGGCGCTGGCGGAATATGAGGTCGACGTCGCACCCGACGGCCGTTCCGCGCTCGAGCGGATGCGCCTCTACCCTTATGATCTCCTAATCGCTGACTTGAAAATGCCGGGAATGGACGGTCTCACCGTCATTCGGGAGGCGAAGCGCTACAAGGCCGATTTGCCCGTGATCATCATCACGGGATTCTCTACCGAATCGAGCGCGATCGAGGCGGTCAATCTCGGGGTCGCCGGGTATCTCACCAAGCCGTTCCGCGTGCCGCAGGTGCTTGCGGCCGCCGCCAAAGCTCTCGGCGATCAGTAAGCCGCCGGCCGGCCAATCAATAGTGCGACACCGTCAGGGAGTAGGTGACGGGCCCCGTCTGGGCGCCGGTCAGCGCGTCGGCCACGATCACGCAATAGCTCCCGAGATTCACCTGACCGGATAGCTGCGGCGCCGTACCGGCCGTCGCGATCGTCGTGCCGTTCTGCAGCGTCGTGCAGGTGGCGCCGTCCCAGGTGCCGACGCTGAGGCCCATGGCAATGTTCGGGGCGACCGATGTCAAGGTCACCGCCAGCGTCCCGCCCGACAGCGTAATCGTGAACGGGTGGACGTCGTGGCCCTGCGGCTGCACCGTGCCGGTGAAGGTTTCGATGACCGGATTGCTGGGATTGGTCGGCGGAGACGACGACCCCGCGGCCGTCGGGTCGGCGGTCATGCATCCGCTGAGCGCCACGACCGGCAGGAGCACCGCCAGAACTCGTTTCATCAGCCACATCGTACAATCTTTTGGGATGATCCAGCTTTCGAACCTCACGAAGACATTCGGTGACCGGGTCCTGCTCGATGCCGTCACCTGGCAGATCGACGACCGCGAGCGCGTCGGGCTCTGTGGCCCGAATGGCGCCGGCAAGACGACGCTGCTCAAGATGATGGCGGGTCTCGAAGAACTCGACAGCGGCGCCATTCTGACGCCGGCGACGCTGACGGTCGGCTATCTGCCGCAGGACGGCCTCGCGCACGCCGGTCGATCGCTGTTCGACGAGGTGTCGAGCGCCTTCGGCGAGCTCCTCGCGATGAAGGCGGAGATGCACGCGCTCGAAGACAGGCTCGGGGATCCGGCGATTCCCGAACCCGAGCACGACGCGATGCTCCACCGCTACAGCGACCTGCAGGACCGCTTTCGCCTGCACGACGGCTACAGCATCGACCTCAAGACGGCGACCGTGCTGCAGGGGCTCGGGTTCAAACCGTCCGACTTCGACCGCCCCACCGAAACCTTTTCCGGCGGCTGGCAGATGCGGATCGCGCTGGCGAAACTGCTCCTCGGCCAGCCCAACCTCCTGCTGCTCGACGAGCCGACCAATCACCTCGACCTCGAAGCGAGAAACTGGCTCGAAGAGTACCTCACCGCCTATCCCCACGCGGTCATCCTGGTGTCGCACGATCGGTATTTCCTTGACGCCGTCGTCACGCGCATCGCGGATCTGACGCTCCGAAAGCTGACTGACTATCACACCAACTACAGCGGCTATCTCGCCGAGCACCACGAGCGCATCGAAGCGCTGCGCAAGGCGAAGCGCGAGCAGGATGAAGAAATCGCGCGGGTCAAGATGTTCATCGACCGGTTCCGCTATCAGGCCACGAAGGCGGCACAGGTCCAGAGCCGGATCAAGTTGCTCGACAAAGTGGTGCCGATCGAGGTCCCGCCGGAACGCAAGAAGATTCATTTCGATTTTCCGGCGTGTGCGAAGAGCGGGCGCACCGTCCTCGAGCTCGCCCACGCGCGCAAGGCCTACGGCGCGCTGACCGTCTTCGAGGACGTGACCCTGCACCTCGAACGCGGCGATCGGATCGCCCTCGTCGGCCCCAACGGCGTGGGCAAGTCGACGCTGATGCGCATGCTGTCGGGCGAGGAGGCACCCGACGCCGGTGACCGCACCGTCGGCCACAACGTCGTGATGCAGTACTTCGCGCAGGACGAGGCGTCGCGAATGCCGGCCGAACCGACCGTCTACGAAACGCTCGCCTCCGGGTCGCCGCTGCACATGGTGCCGCTCATCCGCAACATCCTGGGCGGCTTTCTCTTTTCGGGCGACGACGTGCACAAGCACGTCCGGGTGCTGTCGGGCGGCGAGCGCACGCGCCTGGCGGTCGCGCGCATGCTCCTGCGGCCGTCCAATACGCTCCTGCTCGACGAGCCCACCAACCATCTCGACCTCGACTCGAAGGAAGTGCTCCTCGACGCGCTGGT
>JBPYEE010000312.1:0-7146 GCA_051985095.1 Vicinamibacterales bacterium
GCGATTTGCCTGGGAACCGCCCTGCTGTTCGGCCTGGCGCCTGCCCTGCACGTGTCAAAAACCGACGTCAACGAAGTCATCAAGGAAGGTGGCGGCCGATCGGGCACCGGCGGCCAGCGGGCGCGACGCTGGACGAGCGCGCTCATCGTGGCCGAGGTCACGCTGACGCTGGTGCTGCTCGCCGGCGCGGCGTTCATGATGCGCAGCTTTCTCGTGCTCTACCGAATGGACGTGGGAACGGACACGTCGCACGTCCTCACCATGCGATTGACCCTCCCGCTGACGAAATATCCGCTGCCCGGACCTCGGACCGCGCTCTTCGACCGCATCGAGCAGCGCCTGCATGCGCTCGGCAGCCTCCAGGCGGCGGGCCTGACGAGTAATCCACCGATGTTTGGCGGCCTCGTGCGTCAGCTCCAGATCGAGGGACGGCCCATCGATCCCGACGGCCGGCTCCCGGAGGTGACGATGGTGGGCATCAGCGGGGGCTACTTCGAAGCGTTGGGTATTCGGATGTTGCGGGGCCGCACCTTCACGGATGTCGACGGCACGCCAGGACACGAAACCGTGCTCGTGAACCAGCAATTGGTGAGCATGCACTTTCCCACCGAGGATGCGATCGGCCGACAGATCACGCTTCTGGACAACCAGCCCAGCGCGCAGCCCTCCCCGCCCGTGACCGCGACGATCGTCGGCATCGTGCCGTCGCTCAGACAGCGCAACTTCCAGGATGCCCAGCCGGACCCGGTCGCCTACCTGCCCTATCGCGCGGACCCTGGACGGTTCATGGTGCTCGTGTTGCGAACGGCCGGCAATCCGGCGACCGCGACGGCGCTGGTCCGCGAGCAAGTCAGCGCGATCGAACCGGACCTGCCGCTTTACGGGATCATGACTCTCGATCAGATGCTCGCGCAGCAGCGATGGCCCTTCCGGGTGTTCGGCAGCATGTTCGCCATCTTCGCCGTCATCGCACTCGTCTTGTCGGCCGTGGGCCTCTACGCCGTGACCGCCTACGGCGTGACGCAGCGCACGGCGGAGATCGGCGTCCGGATGGCGCTCGGGGCCGACGCCCGGCACGTCCTGTGGCTCATTCTGCAGCGCGGTCTGGTCCAGCTTGCGATCAGTGTCCCCGTCGGCGTCGCCGGTGCATTCGGGGTCGGCAAGCTGTTGCAGTCACTGCTGGTACAGACCAGTCCGCGCGATCCCGTCACGATATTCTCGATCGCGGCCCTGATGACTCTCGTTGCGATCGCCGCGTGCGTGCTACCCGCTCGCCGCGCCACGCGCCTCAATCCCGTGAGCGCGCTCAGGTACGAATAGCGGGCGGCCGGACCGCCGGTCGTCGGCCATTGCCGTAGAAGGGGCGTTTCAGTCACGTCTCTCCCCTTGCTTACCGAGTGGAATGCGCCTATCATCTCGGTATCCGAGAGGTCACTTGAGCAAGCCGCCGGATCTCGTGCAGGGGACGCTGGATCTGCTCGTTCTGAAAATGCTGACGCTCGAGCCCCTGAACGGGTGGACGCTGAGCCAGCGGCTCCGAGCCGTGTCGAATGACGTCTTGCAGGTCAGCGACGGTTCGCTGTATCCCGCGCTGCACAAGCTCGAGCAGCGAGGGCTGATCAAGGCCGACTGGCGCGCGAGCGAGCACAACCGGCGGGCAAAGTTTTATTCGCTGACTCGTGCCGGCCGGCGAGAGCTCGAGCGCGAATCGGCGAACTGGTATCGACTGGCCTCAGCAATCACGCACGTCATCCGACTCGAGGAAGCCTGACGATGGCCGTCGGACGCTGGCTGGACGTGCTGCGGCTGCGCCTTCGATCGCTGTTCCTTTTTCGAAAGGTCGATGCCGAACTCGACGACGAGTTCTCCTATCACCTCGACCGGCTTACGGAACAGCATATTGCCCGCGGTCTGGCGCCGGCCGTCGCGCTCAACCAGGCGATCGCGGCGATGAACGGCGTTCTGCGCTACAAGGAACAGTGTCGCGACGCTCGCGGCATGCACTTCATCGACGATTTCCGGCAGGACCTTCGATACGCGTTCCGGCAGATTCGAAAGAACCCAGGATTGAGCGCCGTTATCGTTGTCGTGCTCGCACTGGCGACGGGCGGCAACACCGCGATCTTCAGCGTGGCCCGCGCCGCACTCGCGCCGCTCGCGATTCCGGCGGCCGACCGAACCGTGATGGTCTGGTCCGAGAATCCGGCGCGCAACTGGCACCAGTTTCCGGCGTCGATGCCTGACGTGCGCGACTGGAGCGCGAGCGGCATCTTCGCAAGCCTCGCGCCGTTCCTAACCGACGGGTTCAACGTCCGGCTGCCTGATCGCACCGAACGGGTTGAAGGCGTTCGGGCGACCCCAGATCTCTTCGCCGTGCTCGCAATTCCCGCGGCGCGTGGCCGTCTGCTCGGTGCAGGCGACGGCCAGCAGGCGATTGTCATTTCCGACCGACTCTGGCGCGCAACGTTTCGCAGCGACCCGGGCGTCGTCGGACGCTCGGTGCCAGTCGACGGTGTCCCCCGCACCATCGTTGGGATTCTGCCGCCCACCTTCCCGCGCTTTGGCCGCGAGGATATCTACGCGCCGCTTGCGCCAGCAGCGCTCGAGTCGGGCCGCGGCTCACGAAACTTCAGCGTTATCGGTCGTCTGCGCGAGGGCGTCTCGTTCGAGGCGGCACAGCACAGGATGGCGGAAGTCAGCGAGACGCTTGCGAAAACGTACCCGGGCGACGACAGCGGAATCGGCGCCGTGCTCCAACCGGTTCAGGACGCGTACGTCCAGGACGCGTCGCTGCTGCTCGACCTCCTCATCGCGACGCTGGCCTGCAGTCTGATTGTCGCCTCGGCGAACATCGCGAGTCTTCTGCTGGCGCGCGGTGTCGGACGGCGCCGCGAACTCGCGATCCGCACCGCGCTCGGCGGCGGGCGGTGGCGGTTGACCCGGCAGCTCATCACCGAGCACCTCCTTCTCGCCGTCGTCGCAGGTGTCTTTGCGGTCATTCCGGCCTGGGCGGGTGTGCGGTTCATCGCTTCATATCGTTTGACCGAGTTACCGAATGTCGATGGTGCGAACCTGAATGTGTCGGCGCTCGCCTTCAACTTCCTGGTCGCGTCGGGGGCGGGACTGCTGTGTGGCATCGCGCCGGTATGGTTCGCCTGGCGAAACGACGTCAATTCCGCGCTGAAGGCCAGCGGCACGATCAACCCGCGATCTCATCAGCGCCTTCGAAAACTGTTCGTTGTCGGACAAGTGGCCGTGACCGCGATCCTCGTGATTGCGGGCGGTGTGGTGCTCCGAAGCTTTATCGAGCTGGTCAGGCAACAGCCCGGCTACGACGCGTCTCGGGTTCTCACCACGCGCATCGCGCTGGATCCGACGCAGTATCCCTCTCCGGATCGTCAAGCCGCCTTCTATTCGCAGCTCGTGGGGCGTGTTTCGAGGCTTCCCGCCGTGACCGCCGCATCGGTCACGCGAGAACTGCCGACGAGCGACGACCTGCATGGCGGCGGCCTCTTTCTCGCCGGCGCCCCTGAGGTGCGTGCCGAAAACGTGCCGATCGTGCTGAACACGTCCGTCGATCCCGGTTATTTCAGGGCGATGCAGATCCCACTTGCCGAGGGACGCTGGTTCACGGCCCACGATACGAAGGATGGGCGGTTGGTCGTCATCGTCGATCGGTGGACCGCGCGAAAGTACTGGCCCAACCAAACCGCGCTCGGCCAACGAATCAAGTTGGGTCGGACGCAGCCGTGGCTCGAAATCGTCGGCATCGTCGGCGATGTCGAAGCGCCGGTGCTTGTCCGCTTTCTGAAGGGGCGGATCGGTCAGGTCTACAGGCCGCTGGCACAAGACCCGTATCCGGCGATGTCACTCGTGTTGCGAACGAACATCGACGAAGCTGCCCTGATTCCGGCCGTCCGCTCATCGGTTCGCGACCTCGATCCTGACCAACCAATTTTTCAGACCGAGACGCTGTCCGAAGCGCGTGTCGCTGGGCGACGCGTCTTTGGTCTGGTCCTCTCGCTCCTGAACGGCGTCGCCTGCATGGCTTTGCTTCTTGCGGCCGTCGGCTTATACGGCACGCTGGCATACGACGTCCGTCAACGAACGCCGGAATTCGGCCTGCGCATCTCGCTCGGAGCGGAGCCGATGCATCTGCTGACGCTCGTGCTCCGGCGGGGTTTGCTGCTCGTGGGAACAGGTGTGGCACTCGGTCTGCTGGGAGCCGCCGTCGGAATCCGGTTGGTGTCGAACGCGTTATACGGAGTCCGAACCAGCGATCCGGCCACGCTGATGGTCGCGGTCGGCCTCGTCGGAGCCGCCGGGGCGGTGGCGACGTACGTGCCTGCGCGGCGCGCGACGAGAATTTCACCGGTCACGGCGTTGCGATCCCTTTAGCGGTTGACCGAGGCGTCCGGGGAATAGCCTCTCGGCGGCAGGGGTCGGCGCATGACCCCAATACCGGAGGACCTCCCACCGACGGCGTATTAGCTAAGCGCCGGGCAAGTCTCTTACCGATCTCGCGGCGTTTCGGTCGTGCCTTTCGTCGTGCGCAAGTTTCGGGAGTCCACCGTAATGCGGGCCTGAGGCGCGTACATCTCATCCCAGCTTTGCTCCGACCAGAACACTTCCTTGTCGGGAGCCGGGTTGTACGGGTTCCTGGCGGAATTATCAAACAGCGTGACGACCGTCACCTTGCTGCCAGCTGGAATGTGCCGAGGCGTTGCGAGTTCGTAGTACAACTGCCAGTTGAAGTCGTACTTCGGTACGTCGAGGAGCACTTCCTCGTGTCCGTCGGGTGTCGTCAGCGTGTATTTCATGCTCTTGCCGCGCAGGTGCAGATGCGGCGTCAGTCCGTACAGCGTGATGGGCTCTCGGATCGTGTGAATGCTGACGACCTTCCAGTTTTCCGCGTACGGCGGGATGTTCGGCAGGTTCACGCCGCCTTCAACGCTATTCGGATCGTCGCGCTTTTGCCGCTGCGGCGCGTAGGGCTGTCCTTCCACGATATACGTCGTGGGTCCGGCGGCGCTGAACGAATGGTAAATCTGGTGCGACACTTCTTGTCCGGGCTTGGCGAGGTACAACCCGAGCTTCGTTCGATCCATCCGCGGCACGCCGCTTGGTGTGTAGTGCATATAGAAGTCGATGTAAGACCCGGCCTTGATCAGTTGACCTGCGTCACCCTGATACGACTCATACCCTCGGCCTGGGACGAACGACAGCAGTTTCTGAATTTCCTCGGTACTGGTCCCTCCGTTCGCCCGTGCTACCTGATTGCGCGACATGGGCTTGCCGCTCGCATCGACGATGCGACCGTCGACCAGTGACGCGCCATCGGGCAGGCGATCGATGACGTACAGCCCGGCGTGATGAACGACGCCCGGTGTGCCGGGTCGCACCTCCAGCGCTTTTACATATACGTCATGCGTGAACGGCGATTTCGTGAAGAAATCGGTGACCGGCACCTCGCCCTCTGCCGGAATCTCGAAGTCGACCGGCATCTCGATCACGACGTCTGGCTCGCCGTGCGACCAGCCCCCCGCGAACGTCGGGGCCGGGGGCAAATCGGCGTCGTTGCCCTTGGGTGCGCCGCCGTCGACCCAGCGCGCGATCACGTCGATCTGCGCATTGCTCAGACTTTGATCATCTTTGAATATGCCGAATCGCGGATCGGCGCCCCAGGGTGGCATTTCCCGGGCGGTGACCTTGCGCTTGATGGACTTGGCCCACGGCCGCACGTCGTCGTATGTCAAAAGCGGCATCGGTGCCACTTCGTCGGTGCGGTGGCAGCCGACGCAGCTCTTGTACAGGATGGGAGCGATGTCTTTGGTGAAGGTGACCGATCCGGCGGCAGGACCATCACTCGCGCCGGACACGCGTGCAGTCCCGGTGGCGAACCCAAGGAAGACCAGGGTCAGGACGGAACTGACGGGGCGCTTCATACGTCCGCTCCTCTCCGGTGAACCGGCACGCTCACGCCGGGCCGAAGCGCCCGGCGCTGACCCCGTATCGAAGGGTGACGTAGTTTATGCATCGCATCAGGCCGACGTCAACGCGCGCATCAGTGGTGGTCCCGTCCTGGCGGCTTCGAAGAACGGCTCGTCTGTGAAGATCTGGGCCAATGGCTATTTGGCGAGCGTTTTGGCGCGAAACGGTGGGGACGCGCCTGGTCGTGTTTCGCAGCCGACTCGTTCCAAACCGGCCTCTACCCGCGTCCGGCGCCGGTGCCCGCGTGACCGAGGTCGGCATGCGCGGATCGCCGTGACTGGCACCGCCGACGGCAAACGGCAACATGCGGCCGTTGAAGCGGCATCCGGAAAGGCGGCGGTCGGCCGGTGACGCTCGAAGCGTTTGGTGATGGCTGCGGCCAACGCTTTCCGCGCTGCCGCTGACTCCGCGCGACGGCGAGGTCGCGAGCGACCCGTCCGCTCGAACTCCTCGCGCTGCCAGGGTGAGTGGCGAGCGCTCGCGCGTTCGAGAACCCGGAGAAAACGCAATTGCTCGCGGTCTGCATATCACGTCTGTTTGAGCGGCACCCCGCCAGAGGTAGACGCCGTCCAGCTCAGCTCTGTGGTCCACCCAGAAGGTTTCAGCACGGACCGCGAGAGCCTGGACGTTTGCGACCGGGGCGTGCGATTGCGGCGCGTCTACTTTCCGGCCTTGAGCTGGGCGTACACCTGCCCGAGGAACCGGTCTCCAGTCGTCCCTCGCTGCTGCACCTTGGCGTCGAGGTCGGCAAGCGGATTCGAAGCAATGACCTCTTCCTGGGTCTTCCCCTGCGCGACGAGTGCTGCCACGCGGGTGCGAATCGTGTTAATCAGCTCGAGGTTCGCGGTGACGACCGCCTTGTCGACGACCGGTCCGTGACCCGGAACGATCTTTGTCGTCGGCTTCGCCAACGCAATCACCTGACTGAGACCATCGCTGAGCCCCTTGAGGCTGCCGCCGTTGTTCAGGTCAATGTTCGGATACTGAATCGATCGGTAAAAATCACCGGTCGCGAGAACGTCGGCTTTCGGGAAGTACACCATCGTGTCGCCGTCCGTATGCGCGTTCAGCACCGGGATTAACTGGACATCCTCGCCGTTCATGTGGATTGTGACCGGACTGTCGTAGGTCAGCACGGCGAGACCGGCCGGCGGG
>JBPYEE010000313.1:0-4331 GCA_051985095.1 Vicinamibacterales bacterium
CGTACGGACCAGCAACGAACTGCAGAAGGTGCTCGACTCTCCGCATTCGGCGATGGTCTTTGTTGAGTGCGTCATGGACAAGTACGATGCAACGCTCGACTTAATCCTCGGTGGTCACGCGATCGCCGATACCGACTACGGAGCACGCGGGCCACAGACAGCTGTGAATGCGCAAATCCCATTGCCGACACGACACGGTGAGCGGAACGCCGACTCGCGCGCGGAGGAGAACCCAGCGACGGCATAGAGCGGCGATATGCCTGGTTGGTCACCTTGGCATCATCAGTACATTCTCGATCGAGATCACCAGCTCGTCAGCGAAACCGATCACGTGCCGCTCGGTCGCCTGGTTACCGAACACGCATGGCGGCCGGACACAGCGGTCGCGCCGACACGATTCACGCGTTGTAAGTTGGTGACGGCGAGCTCATCGGCCGCCGGTGTCACTGCGAGGACGCCATACGCCAATGGGGTTGGCGGATCGTCGAGACTCCGGTGTGGCGCACCATCCGGCACGTGTGTGGAAACGTGCGCTTCGTGGCCCACGGCGCGACCGTGGCTGTTGGCACGACGGCGCTGACAGTCTTTATCGTGGCGAGGAATCGACTCGGCGACGACGGTACCGTTTGTGGTCGGTGAGGATCACGACCGTTTGGTGCGAACCGAGCACGGATGGCGGTTGATCCAGCGGCGCTGGGTCGCTTTGGTCACGCGGCGACGCGCTGAACCTGCCCTCACAGCAGGAGGTTCCCTATGGTGCCCACAAAGGCCAACTCAGCGAAGACCACAGACTCCCTGGAGGCCCGCCTTCTCCATTGGGCTGTGTGTGTGACGCCGGGCATCCCGATTGTCACCCGCGACAGGCCACCGGGTGTGCGAGAGACCTATTTTCAGGCGATGGCGGCCACCCTCATCTATGGCGTGCGGGACGCTGTTCTGGTGGATGCTTTCATGACGATCAAGCAGGCCAGCGCTCTCGCAGATTGGGTTGCCACACGAGGCAGGAATCTGAAAACCATCTACATCACCCACGGTCATGGAGACCATTGGTTCGGCGTCGGCACGCTTCTCGAGCGATTCCCAAACGCCAAGGCAGTCGCCACGCCCAAGACTGTGAAAGTGATGCGCCAAAACGCCTCTCCAGAAGCTCTTGAGGGGGTCTGGAAGGCGGCCTTCCCAGGCCAGATTCCGGAGAGGCTGGTCATCGCTGAAGAGCTCACAGGCAACGTGATTGATCTGGAAGGACATCAATTGGTCGCGGTGGAACTGGGCCACACCGACACTGACCACACGACCTGTTTGAACGTCCCATCTGTCGGCCTCGTGGTGGCCGGCGATGCCGCCTATAATGAGGTCCACGTCTATCTCGCCGAATCAAATCCGCAGACACGACGGGAGTGGATGGCCGCGCTTGAAAAGATCGAGTCGCTCAACCCGCGGGCAGTGATCGCCTCACATAAGCGACCTGAAAACGCCGACAATCCCAGGATCATCGAACAGACGCGACAGTACATCCGTGATTTCGACCGCTTGGCGGAAACGACGACAAGCGCTCAGGATCTCTATGAGAAGATGCTGGAGCTCTATCCTAACTGGGTCAATCCTGGGTGGGCGCTCTGGAGTTCTGTACGCGCAGTCAAGCCTTGATCCAGTGACGATCGGGATAACACCGAAGGGTTGCGAACGAGGACGGGCGGACTTCTCGATGCCAATCGATGCATGCGGTCGGTGTCTGGCCGGCCGACGCCGTCCTGCTATCGACTGACGCTCGGAAACCCGTCGCAATGGCAATAGGATTTCGGTCCGCGCCGCCGCAATCTGAACAAATGCGCCCTTCAGGCAGCCCGCGCCGCAATCGCGGCATCACGCCCACCCTCGAGTTTAGCCGTCACGGCCGGTGGAGTATCACCTCCACTCCGCGCCTTGCCAGTTCGCCTTCAACGTCACCGACCAGAAACTCCTTCGCATCGCGGCAGTCTTTGAGGAATGCATCCATGTGGGCAAGCGTGAGCCCTCGTATCCACAGGTGCGCCTGCTCTCCAGATGATAGCTGCGCGATCGGGATCATCTCCTTCTGCATCTCAGCCAGTTCGGGCGGCACAGGGCTCATGGTTCGAAAGCCTTCATGCGCCTGCTCTACAGCGTCGACGAAATGCATGTGATCGGCGCGGCGCAGGATCACCAGTTGCTTCGGCTCGGGCGCCCGATCAAAGAGCTCGTACATTCCCGTGAGAGGGAGTGGGACGTCATTCTCCGCCACGAGATACAGCACCGGAACAACGCGCCCCCATTGAAATCTCAGCTTCGCGGGAAGAATGCCCGGTCGTGGATTGGAGGTTCCTCCTGGAGCGAGCGCGACGACTGCCTTGACGCGGTGATCAGACTCCGGAGTAGCGAGAGTCGTCCATGCGCCGAAGCTGTGTCCGACGAGTCCGACCTGGTCGGGATCGATTTCCGCACGAGTGTTCCAGATACCGGAACCGAGCATCTGATCGATCAGGAAGCGGGTGTCGGGCACGCGGCTGTCGATTACGGATTGCCAGCGGAGGTTCTTCTGCTGCTCGGCCTCGCTCTGAGGGCGCGCCAACTCCGGGGCGATGACTTCGGAGTGGTCCAAAGCGGCGACGATGTACCCGTGGCTGGTCAGGTGGGTGCAGAGAAAAGTGGAGGTGCGGCGGTGTCCCCCACTGTGGTGCGAGAAAATGATGAGGGGATACGTTCCCGCGTGCACTGCCGCATCGCGCAGGGCGCTTTGACGCTGCTCTGTGGTGCCGAGGCGCGGTATGAAGCGGTCCTGGGTGTTTCCTTGCAAGTCCTGGGCTGCATGGTGTGCCGCGGCGGGGTACCAGACCTCACAGGAGAACAGCCGGTCGCGCAGTTTGTCGTGCGCTTGAAACGTCTTCACGCCAACCGGGAACCGTCCGCGTACAAATGGGTCGTACACCGCGGCTTCCTTCATCGAGGAATCACGGAGGCTGGCGTTCTTGTTGGACATCGGCACCTCACAGTGCACAGCCAATCGTCTGATATTTCAGAACAAGGGCCCGGCGGACTGTGTCTTCGAGAAAATGCGCCAGCGATGGGCTGCGGTCCGGTTTCGGTGACCCTGAACCGGGCCGGCGTGCCGCGCCGAATCGACCTCTGGCGACGGCCGTCGAATGAACGGTTCGATCCTACTTTGCCGGATCGATGCGCTCCGGGTACAACCACTCCAAGATTCAACGTCAACATCTCCCCGTTGCGCGCGAATCGCCGCGCGATCATGCGTGAGGCGCCGAGGAGGGCGACCGGATGGATCGCGAACCAGTTCTCTGCCGGAGCCGACAAATCGAACCCAGACTGTTTCACCCGCCGCTCCACGTACAACGCCAACGCCGGTTGCAGAAACAAGTCTTCTCCGGCGAGTTGGGGCATGTGACCGCATCGTCGACACCATCCGCAATGTCGTAGGCGGTGCGAAGGACGGTTCGACACAGAGTCCGAACAGGTTCGATCATGACCTGACGGATGGTCGGACTCAAGGCGCGGCCTCCAAGACCTCATCCGGCCTTGGTCTGGGCGCGTCGCAGCAGAAACTCGGTGAGCAGCGGCACGGGTCGACCGGTGGCGCCCTTCCCGTCGCCGGTCAGCGCGTTGGTTCCAGCGATGTCGAGGTGCGCCCACTTGTAATTCCGGGTGAAACGCGCGAGGAAGCATCCGGCGGTAATAGCGCCCGCGGGACGACCGCCGATGTTGCTCACGTCAGCAAAGTTGGTCTTGAGCTGATCCTGGTATTCGTCAAACAGTGGGAGTGCCAGGCGCGATCGCCGGTCTCCGTTCCACAGTCGAGGAGCTCGGCAGCCAGGTCGTCGTCATTGGCCATCAGTCCGCTAGTCTGCTTGCCAAGCGCGATCACGCAGGCACCGGTGAGGGTGGCGATGTCCACGACGCATTTGGGATCGAAACGCTCGGCGTAGGTCAGCGCGTCGCAAAGCGCCAGACGGCCTTCCGCGTCGGTATTGAGGATCTCGATCGTCTGACCTGACATGGATGTCACGACGTCGCCCGGCCGGCTGGCGTTTGGGCCGGGCATGTTTTCGACGGCTGGCACGATGCCGATGACGCTGATCGGCAGTCCAAGACGCGCGACGGTGGTGAGTACGCCGAAGGTGCATGACGATGAACTTGCAGGCCTGATCCGACCCTCGACCGACCGACAACGCGGCGCCCATGCCGAGCTTCTCCATGTCGCTGCGCTCGAGGACGTCGACGTCGAATGAGAATTCCCTGCCGGGTGCGCGCGCCGTCTCGGCGAGGTACGCCGGGTTGCAGATGTTTCCAGGCAGGTTGCC
>JBPYEE010000314.1:0-5251 GCA_051985095.1 Vicinamibacterales bacterium
CCTATTTGGCGATGAGAGATTCTGATGGCCGACCAAGACCTCACACTTCGGATCAGTGGCGATTCGAGCGGCGTGCAGCAGCGCTCAGTGAAGTCGTCGTGAAACTGACCCGGTGCCGGCGACTCGGTCAAGGAACAAGGCGGCGAGATCGGCGAGGCACTGCTGCGAAGGACCCGGCGAAATCTGGGACGTGATTCGGATGCCCGCGATCGCCGAAACCGACGAGGCATGGCCGATCGGCGATTACACCTGGGAGCGGCCGGTCGGCGCAGCACTGTGGCCGAGCAGATATCGCGTCGACGAGCTGACGCAGATCAGTCGCTCCCGTGGGCCGTACTGGTGGGCAGCCCTGTACCAGCAGCGGCCCCAGCCGCTCGGAGGCGGGAAGTTCAAAGACGAAGGGTTCCGCTACTACCACATGTCGCCCGACAGCACGGTGTTCGTCCTGCACGATCCAAGCCGGCGGCGATCAGATCGTCGAGGTGGCGAAGTGCTGGGCGGTTCGGTACGTGCGCGATCTCGCGTCGTCGCTGCGGACGCATGCGGATTACTTGGTCCTGAGCACTGTGCTTCGTCACGCCGAAAAACGATCTCATCTGGCGCGATTTGTCGCCGTGCGAGGCTGGAAGGACCGGACCAGTTGCCGGCGATTCGCGCCGCGCGGTCCAAAAGTGGAACCTGAGTTACTAGGCATTGAGAAGTCGGGTATCAGGCGACCTTGATTCAGGCGGCGATCCACGATCAGCTGCCGGCGCGGGTGTAGATGCGTCGGCGGTTCGGCGCGTACCAGAGCTGATCGTCGTGGGCCATGACGACGGATTGTGGCTGAAGCGGCGCGATGGAGATTAATCCATGCGCCGTCGAGCCTGGCCGTCCGTCCGTAGCATGCGGCTGCGCTCGCACATGGCTTGAGCCCCGGCGCGCAGGGTCCGCGCCGTTTGCCAGGCGGTTACCATGCGGCCCAGGGTTTCATGCTGGCGTTCAGCGGCGCGCCTGAACTGCCGCTGGAGTCGGTCGGGACGGTCGTCGACGGCTCGCATCGTCACGATTTTCGAGTACTCACAGCCGATGCGCCATTGCGAAACAGCGGGTGTGGCTCCGACGGTTGAGCATTGACGAGCCGTTCTTCGTCGAGGATGGCTTGCATCTGCGCGATGCGCGAACTGCGTCCTCAGGTCCTCACGCCGCTGCCGCGCGTCGTCTCCGAGGACATCAACGTCGTTGCGAAGGCGATCGTATTCGGCTTTGAGCCGGTCAAACTCCGCGCGGGTCGGCGGCTGAGAGCGCTTTGCGGCCGAGGTTCCCATGTATCCCCCAGCGCGTAAGCTTAGCACCCGCCTGACGGGATGTCGGGGTTGCGGCACTCGGTTTGCCAAGCCCGCTCTCAACGGCCGTCAAAGCGGAACGCATTTGTCCTTTCGCTGGTTCTCGGCGTCCTTCTTTCGGTCATCGCGTTCCCGCGTGCGGCGCAAGCCGATCCCGTTACGGTCTCGAGTACGGTCTCGAGTCAAAGTCGGCAGAGTGACGCGGCAACGCGCACGCGTTGAGCGACGACGAACAGTGCCTTCCCACACGGGGACGCACGCGAACGCCTCCCCAATCCAAAGGAATGGCGACCACCTACTACAACCTGAGGACGTCTACTTCTGAGCGGGGCTTGCAGCGGAAGGGCCGTGATGGTCCAGCCGGCGATGCGCGTCCTTGTCCGAGCGTTCCAATGGGTGATTGCGATCGCGGTGATCGCCCTGGCCGCGTGGTTGTCGCTGCGTTGAATCATTGGGTCGTGGTGTTCAGCGGCGCTAGATGCCGTCAGCAATGCGTTTCGAGCTGCGCCCGCACCACGTCGCGGACGTGCGCCGGCGTCCCCTTCGGCACATCGAAGCTGACCAACTGCCGCCAACTGCCGCGAACCGTGACCCGCCACGTCCGAGCATCGGCCTGAACGAGGACCAACTCGCACGACGGGCTCTCGGTCGCGATGATGTCCCGAATGATCCGTGTCACGGTTGCGGTATCCATCGCCTATTGGCTCTGCGGCTTAGTGTCGGTGGTCATGACGGCGATCCTTCGCGACTGAATACACAATCTTCAAGTCGCATGCTCGCCAGACCCGGACGGAGCTACGGTCGGTCCGTGTGAGCTGACGGTCGGCCATCCCGGCGAGCGGACAGCATCAAAGCGTCAGGCGCGCGTTCCATACAAAGGGTGATTGTCCGCTCGTAAAACTAATTGCGTCGACTATCAGAATTACTAGGCATCAAAGTTGCCACCCCGCTGGACCTGTGAAGGGAATCTGTATTAGTGGCAGACAGATTTCGGTCGATTTCCGGCGAGGTGTATCGGAACCGGACGAGCTTGTCATCAGCTGCCGCCCGCCCTTTCCGAATGTGCTGGTGGTTGGATCGTTCGACGATATCGCCTCGACCATTGCGCGTGTGTGGTCCTGCCTCCAGCGTCCGATTACCTACTGGGACCACGGTGTACCTGCGACGATTCAAGGTCTGAGACGCGGGACGTTGGTGATCTTTGCGGTGGAGCAACTGCCTCCGGCCGAACAGGACCGGCTGTACGCCTTCATTGGCGACCGCGGAAGGGCCGTCCAGGTGATCTCCGCCGCGACCGTGGACCCGTTTGAACAAGTGCGGCGCAGCACGTTTGCGGAAGGTCTTTACTATCGTCTCAACACGATCCGCCTCCATTCGGCCATCCTGTTAGGAGAACATCCGATGTCTCCCAGGCCCAGGTCTCTCAAGCCAGACGGTCGCGCTGCGGACGTGCGCCGTGACGAGTTCAGGGCCGTCGCCGACGCCTTGAAAAACGTGAACAACGTCACCCGCGACGAGTTCATGGCCGCCACCGATGAGATTCGAGAGACCGTCCGTGAACTGGCGACGCCGTTGACTCGCATCGCGCAATCCAGGCAGAACTTGATGAAGTGAAGCGCACGTTGAGCACGTTGGCGGTAGTTCTGCCTCCGAAATGAACCGCCCGATCGACTCAGGGGGTCATCTGTCCACACTGCCGTCAAATGAGCGCGGTGCTTCGTTCAGTTGTGGCACCAGCTGGTCGTTGGCGGTCTTGAACGTGAACGTCATCGAAGAAGAGGCGTTCGCTTTGACGCGGTGATGCCGCGCCACGGAGGCCCGATGTTCAAGACACACACTGAAGCCCCACCGCTCGATTTGTCGATTGCCGGCCGGCTGTACGCGCTGTCGGCTAGCATCCGGCTGCTCGACGTCACGAGCCGCAATGTAGCACTCGCCGACGACGATCTGCGTCACGCCGTGGCTGATATCGTGGAGGTCCTGGCCGAAGACCTTCGCGCGCTCACGCGCATCCTGCTATCGGTAGACGGGCAGTGACGGGCGTGTGGCTGCTCGTCGCGCTCCTGCTGCTGGCGGTCTGCCTCGTCGCCGTGGCGCTGCTCGCACCTCTGGCTGACAGGGACAACCTCGACGACGAGCTGACGCGCGTGGAAGCTGGCCGACGTCGCAGGTAGCGTGCGCGTGCTGCCTCATAGCGGCCCAAACGACACTCGGGTCGACCCCGAGGTACCCCTTCTCGACCGTCGGCCCATGACGGGGCGCTACGCCATTTAAGGAGTGTGGTTCTTTCGATCGTCGCGGACGAATCCGACAATCAACCAGATCAGGCCGAGAAGTCGGCCCGCGACGCCTGCAGTTTCGTCAAGGCCCTCCAGGGTTCCCGTCGTTTGATGGCTTTGTATCTCTTGTATTACAATAAGCACATGACACGGAAAGCACGCGTCGTCACGTTTCGGCCCGATGAAGAGGCTTTGCAGGCGATGGAGCGCCTTCGGCGGGAGGTGGGTGTTCCGTACTCGGAGCAGCTCAGACGCGCGCTGAAAGCGTGGTTTGAGTCACAGGAGGTCTTGAAGCGGACCGGCCGGACGCGGAAACGTACCCGGCGATGAGCTGTTGCGGCGCATCCGCAAAGACGCCTACCTGACTGGCCGCGCGCTCGGTGACATCAGCGCCGCCGAGCGCGCGATCGCGATCGGTTCGCCAGTGCCAGTCTTCAAACGCATCGAGCGGCGCTGGCTGTGGCGGCTGTTTTCGCGGATCGTCGGCCGATTGACGAGGTGACTCATGAAACGTTTCAAGATCGTCGCATGGTATGCGGCTGACCCTTTGGACGAGCACGTCGCGCCTGTGGCCTACGTGACGTACCTTCTGGCCGAGACTGGGAAGCACGCGCTGGATCGGTCGACAGACGAGCTGGCAGATGAAGCTTTGCGTCGTGGTGTGAAACTGCTGAATCAATATGCGTGCGAGGCGGCGTCAGTGTCGCGCGCGCACTGACGAGGGGGGTGAACGATCGGCAGTCTATTTCGGCGTAAACAGAAGCTCACTGACGGCACGTATCGTGAGCTGCCGACGTGGTGGTTGAAGTTCTACCAGCACGGCCGGCAAATCCGAGAGACCAGCGGCACCGACAACATCGTCAAGGCGCGGCGCATGCTGCGCGCCCGCGAGGGCGACGTCGAGCGTGGCGTGCCGATCGATCCGCACGTCGGGAAGATCACGTTCGAGGAAGGCGTGGCGGACTTGGTGAACGATTACCAGATCAACGTCCGCAAGACGTTCGACCACGCGAAGCGGCGCGTTGAACTGCACCTGGCGACGGCGGCGGTCGACGGGAAGAAGATCTTCGCCGGCCGACGCCTGGCGCACATCAGCACGGCCGACATCCGGGCATTCACTGCCGCGAGGTTGGCTGCGGGCGCGGCGAACGGCGAGGTCAACCGAGAACTCAGCGTGCTGAAGCGCGTGTACACGCTGGCGCTGCAGGCCGGCAAACTGCACGCGAAGCCGCACATCCCGATGTTGAAGGAGAGCGCGCCGCGTCAGGGCTTCTTCGAGCGCGGTCAGCTCGCGGCCGTCCTCTCACATCTGCCGGCGCCGTTGCGGCCCCTCGTGACATTTCTGTTTCTGACCGGTTGGCGCGTGGCCTCCGAAGTTCTGCCACTCGAATGGCGGCAGGTCGATTGGGACGGCCGCGTAGTGCGCCTCGATCCCGGCCGGACAAAGAGCGGCGAAGGGCGGAGCTACCCGTTCACCCACGAACTCGAACACCTACTCAGGGATCAGTGGGCCGAACACGAGGAGCTCACGAAGGCCGACCCGCCTATCCTCTGCAGGTACGTGTTCCACCGCGACGGTGAGCCGATCAAGGATTTTCGCGGCGCGTTCAGAACGGCTTGCAAGGCGGCGGGCGTTCCCGGCCGCAT
>JBPYEE010000315.1:0-9720 GCA_051985095.1 Vicinamibacterales bacterium
TTCTCGGTGCTGGCCGAGGAACAGGGGTTTGCCGGCGTCCTGGTGGCGCTCGGCCTCTATTTGTTCGTGATTCTGCGCGCGCTCGAGGCAGCTCGCCTCGCGAAAGACCGCATAGGGTCGTACCTGGTGCTCGGAGTGCTCGCCAGCTTTGCCTTCCAGGTGATCTACAACATCACCATGTCGGCCGGGCTGGCCCCCGTGAAAGGACTGACGCTTCCCTTGATGAGCTATGGCGGCTCGTCGATGATTGCGACGCTGGCGGGGTTTGGGCTGATTCTGAACGTCCGTATGCGCAGATTCACGAACTGAGGGCGCCCGCCGCGTGTCGGCAGGGCGCAACGGAGTTCGTGATGAACAAGGAGATGATCGTCTCCTCGAATGGCCACGAAACACAGGTGGCCATCCTCGAGGACGACCTGGTCGCGGAAGTTTTCGTCGAGCGCGAACGCAGCCGCGGCGTGGTCGGCAACGTCTACAAAGGCCGGGTCTCGAAAGTCCTGCCCGGCATGCAGTCCTCCTTCATCGACATCGGTCTCGAACGCGACGGCTTTCTGTACGTCGCGGAGGTCATCGACACGATCGAGGAGTTCGATCGGCTGGAATCGGCCGACGAGGAAGACGGGAAGTCGAACGGACAGCGCGACAAGGACCGGCCGCAGCCGAAAATCGAGGAACTGCTCAAGGAAGGGCAGGAGATCCTCGTGCAGGTGGTGAAGGAGCCGCTCGGGACGAAAGGCGCGCGCCTGACGTCGCATGTCACGATGGCCGGGCGGTTTCTCGTCTTCATGCCGACGGTCGACCACGTCGGCGTTTCGCGCAAAATCGAATCGCGGGAGGAGCGGAGCCGTCTGCGCGGCATCGTCCGCGAGTTCCGCGACCAGCGCGGCTTTGCCGGCGGCGTCATCATCCGGACCGCCGCGGCGGCCCGCCCCCGCGAGGACATCGTGGCGGACCTCGAGGCGTTCCACAAGATCTGGCTCGAGATTCGCCAGAAGACCGAATCGTCCCGCGCGCCGGCCGTCGTCTACCGCGAGCAGAGTCTGGTGGGCAAGTTGCTGCGCGACCTGTTGACCGAGGAATATCAGGCGATTCGCATCGACAACGCGCTCGAATACCAGCGGACGCTGGAACTCGTCGAACGCATCATGCCGAGCCTCACGCCGAAGGTGAAGCTGTACTCGAAGCCGTATCCGATTTTCGACGAGTACGGCGTGCAGGCCGAGATCGACAAAGCGCTCAAGAGCAAGGTCTGGCTGAAATCGGGCGGATCGATCGTCATCAATCAGACCGAGGCGCTCGTCGCCATCGACGTCAACACCGGCCGCTACGTCGGCAAGAAATCCTCGGGGCGCCTCGAAGACACGATCGTCAAGACGAATCTGGAAGCGGTGAAGGAGATCGTGCGGCAGATCCGCCTCCGCGATCTCGGCGGCATCATCGTCCTCGACCTGATCGACATGGAGGAGAAGAAGAACCGCCAGAAGGTGTTCCAGGCCATCGAGCAGGAGCTCCGGAAGGATCGGTCGCCGTCGAAGGCGCTGCAGGTGTCGGATTTCGGTCTCATCATCATCACCCGCAAACGGGTGAAGCAGAGCCTCGAGCGCGTCATGACCGAACCGTGCCCGTACTGCACGGGCACCGGCGTGATCAAATCGAGCTCGACGATCTGTTACGAGATTCTGAGCGAGGTGAAAAAGATCGGCCCCGAGCTGAACGGCCACAAGGTGCTGCTGCGCGTCAACCCCGATATCGCCCGTGCGCTCAAGGAAGAGGAAGCCGCAGTGGTCAAAGACCTGAGGCAGGCCATCGGGCGGGAGGTCATGATCAAGGCCGACACACACCTGCACCACGAACAGTTCGACGTCATGGCCGTGTGAACGGGAGCGAGGAGGAGCGTGGGTGAATCGGAGATCGAGTGAGGCCCCGACTCGCCAATTCACCCGGTGGTTGGGTGGCCGGCGCTAGGCGGGCGGCATGTTGATCAGGTAGTTGGTCCCGCCCTTGTTGATCCAGACACGCCAGTAGTTGCCCCCCTTCAGCTGCTCGACGATGGCCGTGTTCAGCTTCGGGCGGCGCCCTTTGGCGATCTTCCCGATGTCCTCGGCGGAGATGACGGTGGCCACTTCGCGGCCCGCGACCTGTCCGCCCCTCACGAACTCGACGAACCGCTCCGAACCGGGTTCCTGGCCCAGACCCGGCTTCGGCTCGTCGGTCGTAAGCCTGACCTGATACGTGCCCGCCGGCAGCGGCTTCCCGTCGGCCATCACTTTTGTCGACAGATGGACGGTCCCGAGCGCGGTCGTGCCGCTCGTCCCGGACGGCTGCGCGAAAGCAGTCGTCGCGGCAAGCGCCGCTGCGAGGCCCCCCACGAGAACCAGTCGTTTCATCATTGCCTCCAAATTACGGCTGAGCTGACGTAACAATTATACGTCTAATGAAATCCCAGCAAGTGGAGTGCCAGCGCTAGCGCTTGATGATGGCGATATTGCCGCTGAAGGTGCGCAACGTCAGCGTCGCGCTGCCGTCGCCACTGGCGCCGTGGACCGATTGTCCGATGCCCATCCGGCGGCGGCCCCGCGCGTTCGTGTCAGCCGTGCTGGTGCCGCCGATGGTCACCGGGAAGTCCGTTCGAATCGATCCGCTGAAGGTGTCGGCGTTGAGATAAAAGCCGGCTGGGTTCGAGAGCGAGAACCGGATATTGCCGGAATGCACGTTGACGTCGTACTCGCCGCCCTTGACGATGACGCCCGTGTATTCAAAACCGCCACTGACCGATTTGGCATGCACGCTCGCCGCATTGACGTCAGTCAGCTGGACGTCGCCGCTGACGCTGCCGAGCTCGAGCCGCCTGGCTTTGACGCCCTTCACGACGATCTCGCCGCTGATGGTCGAGGCCGTCAGCGTCCCATCGGTCGAAATGCCCGAGAGCGACACGTCGCCCGACACGGTTTTTGCGACCTCGACGTTCGGCGTGTCGATCGCCGTGACGCTGCCGCTGATCGATTCCATCCGGACGCCGCCGCGCACGCCGGTGACCTTGGCGGTGCCCGACACGGAATGCAGCTCGAGCGAAACGCCGTTCGGGACCGTCACGGTGTAATCGACCGACACGTTCGTGTTGCTCATGCGGGGATACTCGGTGCGGATGTCGACGCGGCCCGGAGCGCTGCTCGCGTCGATGCGCACGTCGCCGAGCCGGCTGCGGTCGCCGCGCGTGCGCTTGACGGCCTCGACCGAGACTTCGTCGCCCGAGCCGCCGGTGACCGTGATGTCGCCGGAAATGTTGGACACGCTGACGCGGCCGTCGCGTCCGATCCGGTATTTGGCGGAAAAGCGATCGGTCTGCTCGGGTCCCCGGTCCCGTCCCTGATAGCTGTTTGTCAGCCGGCGGAGCGCGCGCGCCGTGCGAGGCGTCGTGTCCGCGGACTGCGCAAACGCGCCCGTCGGGAACGCCGTCAGCACGGCCGCAGTGACGATGAACGGCAGTCGGTGTCGCATGGTATTAGCCCTTTTGCCGGAGGCCAGAGCCGATGCGCGCGGCCCCCGCGTCGTTGCCTTTTCGCATTTCGTTGATGAGCGCCACCGTATCCTGCAGGAGCGCCAGCTTCGCCTTGAAGTTTTCCATCAGGCTCGTCGCCGCGGGCTCGCTCGTCGGCTGCGCCCGCACGGCGGCGCGGCTCTCGCTGATCGCCTGATCAATGACGGATAGATTCTTTTGCAGCGTCGCCGCGGTTTGCGGATCGAGCGATCCTTTTCCGGCATTGGCGATCTGCTCGAGCCCCGTGATGGCTTTCTGGTAATGCTCTTCGGCCGCCCGCAGTTCGGCTTCGACCGAGACGGCGGCCGCGTCGGTCGAGCCGGCCGCCGCGTCCGAGGTGTGCGGCGTCGGCTGCGGCGGTCTGACCGCGACCAGGCGCCAGCCCACCACCGCCGCGATGAGGAGCGCCGCCGCGGCCGCGAGCCCCATCGTCGCCCGCCCTCGCCACGGCCAACGCGCGAACCCCTCACGAGTGCCGCTCGGCGCAGCGCCGGCGGAGAAGCGGGCCTCCTGTTCGAGTCGGATCGCGCGCTCGACGCGCAACCAGACGCGCGGAGGCGCCTCACGCACGTCCAGCGTTTTCGCCGCCGCGCGAATCTCACGCAGATCCTCGACGAGGGTCCGGCACGCGGCGCACGACGCCAGATGTCGCTCGAGGTCGGCCCGCGCGCCGGCGCCGAGCGTCTCGTCCACGTACTCGTTCAGGACATCATCGGTCGGATGCATTTACTTCAACATCGCGCGAAGCTTGAGGCGCGCTTTGAACACCTGCGATTTCGACGTGCCTTCTGCGATCCCGAGCAGGTCGCCGATTTCCTTATGGTCGAATCCCTCGACGTCGTGCAGCACGAACGCCTCGCGGCAGCCGTCGGGCAAACGCTCGATCGCGCGCTCCAGGTCCATTTTGGCGATCGGCGTCTGGCGCCCCGCCGTCGGCTCGAATGACGTCGTGGCGTCCAGCGTTTCGGTCAGCTTGTTCATTTTGACCCGACGGCTCCGTACATAGTCGAGGCAATGATTGAGCGCCAGCCGATACAGCCAGGTACCCAGCGAGGATTCGCCCTTGAACGTCCCGAGCTTCCGATACGCCTGCAGGAAAATCTCCTGAACGAGATCCTCGCCGTCCTGCGGCGAACCCGCCATCCGGCATGCCATGCTGTAAATCCGCGCGGAATGTTCGCGATACATCGACTCGAACGCCCCCACATTCGCGTCCATCTCGTTAGACGAGAAGGGGATGGCGCCGCGTTGCTTGGCTGTCACGTAAGCAGATACGAGAATCTACCGACGCCGGTTGCCTGGCCACCGGACGCGGTCGAGGTCGCGAACCCGGCGCCCCGTCACAAGGATCCCCTCGGCCACCAGGAGCGATCGCTTCAGAACCTCGCTGCCCCCGAAGCCGCCGAGCCGGCCGCCGGCAGCAATCACCCGGTGGCACGGCACGTCCCGCCGGCGGCAGTCGCGCATGATGTTGCCGACGGCGCGGGCTGCGCGCGGTCGCCCGGCCAGCTTCGCGACGTCCCCGTACGTGGCGACCCGCCCGGGCGGGATGCGCCCCACGACCAGGAGCACACGCGTTTTGAAGTCAGTCGTCACAGCAGCGTCAGCGGGTCCAGCCCATACGCCGCCGGATCGACCGGGGCGACCACCGACGCGGGACGCTCGGCGTCGCCGGCGGCCGTCCACAGGTCGAGGTCGTACGGCTTGATCGAGCGCCGTCCCGTCCGCCCGAAACAACACGCGCACACGCGGGCGGTAGGGGTCTGGTGCATACACTTTTACCACCACCGCCACCTCGCCGGTGTTGAGCCGGACGAGGTTTCCGCCGGGTAGATCACAATCAACTGAACGAACCGGCGCACGAGATTCTGGTCGAACTGTGTGCCGTCGCTCTGTTTCAAGACTTCCAGAATTCGGTCGGTCGGAAGCGCCTGCTGGTACCGGCGATGCGACCCCATGGCGTCGAACACGTCCGCGATGCTGCAGAGCATCGTCCCGAGGTTGAGCGATTCACGTGTGACGCCCTCGGGATACCCGGTGTGGTCGAGGCGCAGGTGGTGCTCGAAGGCCACGACAGGTGCCAGCGCCGGGATCTCAGGTGTTTGTCGCAGGATTTCGGCGCCGTCGACGACATGGCGTTTCATGACCGTGAACTCCGCGTCGGTCAGCTTGTCAGACTGGTTCAGAATCTCAAGCGGCGTTCTCGCCTTGCCGCTGCGCGCCGCGCCAGTCAGCGCTCGCGCGAGCCGGAGCAAGCCGCGTGGCCGCTCCCTGGACAGCTCGGACGCGTGCGCGATGGAACAGTCGAAGTATACTGCCCGAACCGAAGTGCGAGCAGTAGACGTCATCGTCAAAAAGCGCGGCGGAGGCGCGCTCACGCGCGAGGAGATCTGTTTCTTCGTCGAGGGCGCCACGACCGGCGTGGTGCCTGACTATCAGACCTCGGCGCTCCTGATGGCCATCCTGCTGCGGGGCATGACGCCGCAGGAGACCGCCGCGCTCACCGAGGCGATGGTGCTGTCGGGTGTCCGTCTCGATCTGCATGACGTACCCGGCGTGAAAGTCGACAAACACAGCACCGGCGGCGTCGGGGACAAGACGTCGCTCATCATTGCGCCCATCGTGGCGGCCTGCGGTGTGCCGGTCCCGATGATGTCGGGCCGCGGCCTCGGCCATACCGGCGGCACGCTCGACAAGCTCGAGTCGATTCCGGGATTTCGGGTGAACCTGTCGCTCGAGGAGATGCGATCGGTGCTGCTTTGTGTCGGCTGCGTGATGATCGGGCAGACCGCTGAAATTGCGCCAGCGGACAAGCGGCTGTACGCGCTGCGGGACGTGACCGGTACTGTCGAGAGCATTCCGCTCATCACCGCGTCGGTCATGAGCAAAAAGATCGCGGAAGGGATTGATGCGCTCGTGCTCGACGTGAAGTGCGGCACCGGCGCCTTCATGAAGACCGAAGCGGACTCGCGCCGCCTCGCGGAGTCGCTGGTGGCGATCGGCAACGCCTCGGGTGTCAAGACCGAGGCGGTCATTACCGCGATGGAGGCGCCGCTCGGCCTGGCGGTTGGCAACGCGCTCGAAGTGACCGAATGTATCGATGTCCTCCACGGCCGGGGCCCCGCCGATCTCGTCGAACTGTCGATCGCGCTGGCCGCGCGGATGCTGCTGCTCGGCGCGGTGGCTGCCGATTGCGCCGATGCCGAGCGGCAGGCGCGGACCTCGATTGCGTCTGGATCTGCCCTCGAGAAGTTCCGCCAGATCATCGAGGCGCAGGGCGGCGATCCGCACGTCGTCGACGTCCCCACGCGGTTGCCGAGCGTCGACTGCTCAGAGGCGGTGACCGCCGACCGCAGCGGGTATCTGACGCGCCTCGATGCCGAACTCGTCGGTCGCGCCGCAGTGTCGCTTGGGGCCGGTCGCGACCGCGTCGAGGATCCTGTCGATCCAGCCGTCGGCATCCTGATCAAAGCCAAGCCGGGCGATCAGATCCGGGCCGGCGATGCCGTGCTGGAATTACGCGGCCGGGACGCCACGCGCCTCGCGGCGGCCCGAGCGCTGGCACGTCAGGCGATCGTCGTTGGTGACGTCCCGCCCCCGGCCTCGCGCCTGATCATCGGAGAAGTGGGCTGATGCTCGGGATCGTTCAGCCGATGTTCGGCGCCGCCGTCATCCTCGGCATCGCCGCCGCGTGTTCGACCAACCGCCGGGCGATTAACTGGTCGACGGTTGCCTGGGGTCTCGGGCTTCAGATCGTGTTCGCGATCATCGTGCTGAAAACCGCCGTCGGCCAGAGCGTGTTCGCGACGCTTGGGGATCTGATTACCCGCCTGCTGGCGTTTGCCGGCGTGGGTGCCGCATTCGTCTTCGGTCCCCTCGGCAGCGGTACCGTGTGGGGCCGTGTGATGACGGCGGCGCTCGGTGCCGACGGATCGCAGTACGCCACCATCTTCGCGTTCCAGGTGCTCCCGACGATCATTTTCATCGCCGCGCTGTTCGCCATTCTGTATTACTTCGGAGTCATGCAGATGATCGTGCGCCTGTTTGCCGTCGTCATGCATCGCGTGATGAAAGCGAGCGGCGCCGAGTCGCTCAACGTGGCCGCGAGCATCTTCATGGGCCAGACCGAGGCGCCGCTCACGATTCGTCCGTATTTGCCGGAGATGACCTATTCGGAACTGATGACCGTCATGACGTCGGGCATGGCCCACATCTCCGGGGGCATCATGGCCGCGTACATTCTCTTCGGCATCGAGGCGAAGCATCTGCTGACGGCCGTCATCATGACGGCACCCGGCACGATCATGATGGCGAAGATGTTCGTCCCGGAAACGGAAGTGCCGAAAACGATGGGCAGCGTGCGGCTCGAGGTGGCGCAGACCGACGTCAACGTCATCGATGCCGCCGGACGCGGCACCGGGGAGGGGCTGCACCTGGCGTTGAATGTCGGGGCGATGCTGATCTCGTTTCTGGCGCTCGTGGCGCTGGTGAATGCGCTGCTCGGCCTTGTGCACCTCAGCCTGCAGCAAATCTTCGGCTGGGTGTTCGCACCGGTCGCCTGGTCCATGGGGGTGCCGTGGCGTGACGCGCCGACGATCGGAAATCTCCTCGGGACCCGCATGGCGCTGAACGAATTCGTCGCCTATTCGCAACTCGGACCGCTCAAGGACCACATCGATCCGAAGTCGTTCACCATCGCCACGTTCGCCCTTTGCGGCTTTGCGAATTTCAGCTCGATTGGCATTCAGATTGGCGGCATCGGGGCGCTGGCACCGAACCGCCGTCATGACCTCGCCCGGCTCGGCCTCCGCGCGATGTTTGCCGGAACGCTCGCCAACTTCATGACCGCGACCATCGCTGGATTTCTGCTCTGATGGGCTATTACGAACAGGCGACCGAGGCGGCCGACGCGGTGCGCGCGCGGCTGGGTGAACTGCCGCAGACGGCCGTCGTCCTCGGTTCCGGCCTCGGTGACTTCGCCGCGACGCTGACCGACGCGGTGACGATTCCATACGCCGAGATCCCGCACTGGCCCGTGTCACGCGTGGTCGGCCACGAGGGCAGGCTCGTCATCGGGCGCTCGCGCGGCGGCAGGCTCCTGGCCGCCCTGGCGGGCCGCAGTCACGCGTACGAAGGGCACGATCTGCTGAGAGTGACGTTCGGCATTCGCGTCCTCGGCCTCCTGGGTATCCGGACCCTCATCCTGACCAACGCGGCGGGCGGGGTGAACACCGGCTTCTCGCAGGGCGCCCTGATGGTGATCGACGATCACATCAACCTGATGGGGAGTAACCCGCTCGTCGGCGGAAACGACGAACGCTTTGGACCCCGGTTCCCGGACATGACCGAGGTGTATTCCGCGCGCCTCCGCGCCATCGCCGACCGGGCCGGCGCGGCGATGTCGCTGCAGCTGCCGCACGGAACCTACATCGCGCTGCTGGGGCCGAGCTACGAAACACCGGCCGAAATCCGCTACCTGCGGACGATTGGCGCCGACGCCGTCGGGATGTCGACCGTTCCGGAAGCGATTGTGGCGCGCCACATGGGGATCGAAGTGCTGGGGATTTCATGCATCACGAACATGGCCGCCGGCGTGCTTCCCGCGCCGCTCGATCATGCCGAGGTGATGGCCACCGCCCGCCGCGTTCGCGGCCAGTTCATCGCGCTGCTGGAGGGTGTCATTGAACGGCTCTGAGGGTCGGCGTCTGTCGGTCACGCTCGTCGACGTGCATCAGGGCCAGGAACCGGAGTTCGAGAGGCTGGCGACGGCGTTCGCGGCGCTGCTCATCAGGAAGAACTACGGACGCGCCGAGACGATTCGCGATGAAGCGGTGGACGACCGCTTCTACTCCGTCCGCCACTGGGCGGACGCCGCGGCGGCCGCGCGGTGCCACGCCGATCCCGAGGCGCAGGACATTACGGCGCAGCTGTCTCGTATTGCGCGGATGACGCACGTCGTCAACGGCGTCGGCAGACCCGAGTCCCCTCGCCGCTTGCTCGCCGATCGACGCGCCCGCATGGAGACCGACCGTCGCACCGGGTTCGATCGGCGAAAACCTGGAAGCCCGACAGCCGTCGAGC
This sequence comes from Vicinamibacterales bacterium, assembly GCA_051985095.1. Classification (GTDB taxonomy): domain Bacteria; phylum Acidobacteriota; class Vicinamibacteria; order Vicinamibacterales; family CAVVIG01; genus Gp6-AA45. The sequence goes on from JBPYEE010000315.1 coordinate 9,620, forward strand.
GGCGCTCGGGACGCGACCGCCGTCTCGGCCCGCGACGACTGCGCGACCGGCGAGGCGAAGTCGATCTCGTGGCCGCCGCCCGGCGTGCGCGGCGGTTCGCC
>JBPYEE010000316.1:0-7571 GCA_051985095.1 Vicinamibacterales bacterium
CGCCGCCTGCACCCGTGTTCTGCGCCTTGAAGCTGTGGTTGTTGTAAAAGCCTGCCTTGCTCGTGTGCGATCCCCAGACCTTCGTGAGGCTGATAGCGACATCCTGCGTCCGATTGATGTTCAGGTAACCCGGAAAGAGCTGATTCGGCGGGCCCGGCAGGTTGCCGGCAGTCTGGTTCCCCATGATCCGGTTGCCCCAGAAGAAGGCCGGCGGCAGATTGATCTTGGAGCCGTCCCACCATCCGGGATTCAAGTCATTCAAGACCTGGAACGCGTAGTAGCGTGGATCGACCACGCCCGCGTTCGGATACAGCAGCGGAAATCCCGGCAGGCTCGTCAGCCGATTCGCCGAGCTGTTCACCAGAATGCCGCCGTTCAGGATCGAGCCGATCGATCCACCGCCGGCGAGCTGGTTGCGGATAAACCCGTAGGTTCCTTCGAGGAACGTCGAGGGATTGACGATGTAATCGCCTGTGACGCCGTAGTTCGTGATGTACGGATACGGATTGAGCACGTCTGTGAAGCCTGGGATTGCGCCCGGCGTGACGAGACGCCGCGCGCGCTGACCGGAGTACTTCCCATTGAACCGCAGCTTCGACGAGACCTGGTAGTCCACCCGCACGGTCGGCTGCTGCGTGAGGTTATCGGTCGTCGGCGCCGCAACCTCGTAGTTGTAGTTCATGCCCGCCAGCTGTGTGACGTTGGGCAGCGGATATTGATTGAGGACCGCGAGCCCGGGCCCGTACAGCCGATCGGATGGGACGCGGCCGAGGACGCCGCCGCCCTGGAAGCACCCGCCGGTGTTCGCCGCTGTGCATGGCAGGGCGGACGTCGGATCCTTGATCAAGTTGAACAGGGCGCCGGTGTTGTCGCGCGTTTGCGAGAAATCGCCGGTCCGCTCGAGCGCCGTTGGCACGCGGATCCGGAGCGGATTGCCGTTGTTGATCGCCGTCGTCGCGGGGCGATACTCGTGGGCGTAGAAGAAAAAGAGCTTGTTGTTGCCACCCGGTTTGCCGACCGGCCCACCGAGCGTGTACCCGAGCGTCTTGGTGCTCGTTTTCGGCTTCGGATCCCCGTTTTGGATGTTCACCCAGCTGTTCGAGTCCCAGTCTGAGTTGGTCTGGATGTCGTAGGCCGATCCCCGGAACTGATTGGTGCCGCTCTTGGTGACCGCCGTGATCTGGAGGCCGCTCGACCGGCCGAACTCGGCCTGATAGCCCTGCGTGAGAATCTTCACCTCGCCGATCGCGTCGACGTTCATGTTCAGCATCTGGCCGTTGCTGCCGGTGTCCATGGCCGAGATGCCGTCCATCATGATGTTGTTCTGGTTGGCGCCGCCCAGCCGCGTCCCGCCCGCCGACGCGCCAGTCTGCACGACGCCCGGCGTGAACGCCGTGAGGCTCGTAAAGTTGCTGCGCGTAAACGGCAGATTGTCAATCTGCTTGCTCGTCACGGCGTACGATCGCTCGCCACTCTGTGTCTGCACGAGCGGCGAGACGCCGGTCACCGTGATGGTTTCAGCCAGCGCGCCTGGTTCGATGACAATGGCCTGGAGCCCGACGCGATCGCCGCCGCTCACGACGACGCCGTTGCGCCGCGCGGTCTTGAAGCCCTCCAAGGCGACCTCGACGGTATACGTGTCGGCGGTGACGTTGGGAAACACGTAGTCGCCGGTCTCGTTGGTAATAGCCGGCGCTGATTTCGTGCCACGCGTTTCGCTGATGAGCACGACGGTCGCGCCCGGGATGATCGCCCCGGTCGGATCCTTCACACTCCCCGCGACCAGGCCCGTCGTGATTTGCGCGCGCAGCGGAACCGCCATCAGCACCAACGTGGCGAACAGAGCGGCTCGGACACGAAACAACATTCGTCGCATGCCCCCTCCTCGGCCTTGAAGGATTCTCTGCGTGAAGTCGTTCTGAAATCGGTTACATGGGCGCTAACAGTAGGGGGACCCGACGGGCCAGTCAAGAACAAAACGCAGCTGTGCCAAAAAACTCGGCAACTCTGCGCTATCCGTTCGTGCGCAATGACCGCGATCGCGTCCTGGGACCGGAGGGGCTACGAACCGACGTCCGTGCGTCGGGCATCCCGGCACCCGTGATAGGGCGCGTTGGCGAACCACCCGTTGTGGTGCCCTTGCCGAGATCCAACAACTCGTGGTGCGCACTGCCGACGAAAACCCGACGTGGGGTGAGGGGCGGATTCAGTGACTGGTAATGGAGGCCGCCCAATATCGGCGTCGCCACGACCCGATGGCCATCGGACTCACCCTCGCGTATGAGCGTACGCAATCGGTGCCGACGGCCGGCGCGTCGCCGATCCGCTCATCCGAGTCGCGTGAATTACCTGAGATTTCGGGCCGCACACAGTTGAGCACCACCGCCGTCGGGGCGACAGTGGAGCAACCGCCGAGAGGTTTGATCAGTACCTGTCCGAGACGGGCACGAACGAGTCGGTATGCTGCTGCGCAATCCGCCCTGTTGTGGATTGGCCGATCATCTGCAGCGCCGCGGTTCTGCCCGGCCCGGCGCCCTCGCCGCTGACATCCTGGGTCGGCAACAACCACGGCGTCGATCGTCAGGCTCGAGCAAGCTCGACGCGTCACACTCTCGACGCTCTCAAAGCCGCCAGCACACGCCCGTCGCGAAACGGCACGCGGCGGAGCCGTACGCCGGTCGCATCGAAGATGGCGTTGGCGACCGCCGCGATCATGGGCTTGCACGCCGCTTCACCCGCACCGTAGGGTGGGAGATCGCCCCGGTTGGGATGGGGATCACCATTCACCAACACCACATCAATCTGCTGCGGCACGTCGGCATGCGTCAGTGTCGGACTCGTCCGCCAATCGACGCACGTCACTCTTTCGCCGTCGAACTGCACCTCCTCGTGCAGCGCGCGGCTCATCGCGTGAAGCATCGCGCATTCGATCGTTCGGCGGAGCGCCTCAGGATTGACCACCAGCCCGCAGTCGTGCGCGCACACCAGCCGTTTGACCCACACGTGACCTGTCTCGCGATTGACCTCCACCTCCGCGATCTCGGCGATGACCGTCTGGTTGCGGAACGCGTACGCGATGCCGCGGCCGGTCAGGACACGCGCCGCGCCCACGGTTCTGGGCGACGGCCGTGGATCCCATCCAAACGTCCGCGCCGCAGCCTCCACTACGGCGATGGAACGCGCGCGTCTGAACCCGTCGTCGTCTCCGCTGTCCGCTTTCAACAGTCGCAAGCGAAATTCCACCGGATCGGCGTTCGCGGCTGCGGCAAGCTCGTCGATGAACGATTCAGCGGCGAACGTCACCTGCGGACCATTCGGATCGCGAAGGTTCCCGGTTCGTAACGGCGTTTCCCACACGAGCGGCAACGACACGACGTGACCGGTCATGCGCCGGTTCGGCACGGCGTACATGTCGGATGGCATCGACACGCTACCGCCCGCGGGTGTGGCTCGCCTTGTGCCCATGAGCTGGGCGATCAACACCGTGTCGGGTTCGTTGTACCCGACGTGGTTGTAGTCTGCGGCCCTGGCGTCGTACTCCAGCGCGACGAGATTCCCCTGGTCATCGAGCCCGCCGCGCATGCTCATCGCGTAGGCAGGACCCTTCGTGTCCCAGGCAGTCTCTTCGTCTCTCATCCACTGCACGCGAACTGGCCTGCCGAGTTCCTTGGCGAGAAACGCCGCTTCAAACCCCGCGTCGTCTGCCGCCGTACGGCCGAACCCCTGCGGTCCTTCCAACCAGATGACGCGGACGCGATCCCGCGGCATTTGCAGAAACGTCGCCAGGCCGGACCGCAAACCGTACGATTTCATGTCGTTCGAATAGACGGTCATCTGGCCGTTCGACGGATCCGCCATGGCGTGCGCCGGCGCGAGGGCGGTGTGACCCTGGAACGGGACCTCGTAGCGAGCTTCGATCCTTTTCGACGCGCTCGCGATCGCGTCGTCGACGTTGCCCGTGACGCTTGGCCGCGCGCTCGACGTCGGCGTCGCGCTGCGCATGTAGCCGTACAGGTCTTCGGAGGTGGGAAACGGTGGCGCGGACGGCTTCTGCCACTGGACCTTGAGCTGCCGCGCCGCCTGGATGGCCTGCTCTTCCCGCTCGCAGATGACGGCCAGGTAGTTGCCTTTGCTCACGACTCGAACGAATCCCGGAAGGGCGCGCACCGACGATTCATCGATAGCGACCAATTTCGCACCGGCGACGGGCGGCTTTACATTGCGGGCGTGCACCATCCCCGGAGCCTTCGCGTCCACGGCCCACTTCGTGGATCCGTCGACTTTCGCCGGGATGTCATAGCGCTGCGGCGACTGACCGACCATTCTGAGGTCCTGGACGGCCTTCACTCTAGCTACACCAGTCGTCGAGGCGATGTTGGCACCGGTCAACGTCACGTTGAATCGTCTGCCTCCGATGAGTTCTCCGTACGTGATCGTCCTGGTTGAATCGCCCTTGACCGAAATCACGCCATCGCGGACTGCAAGCTGTTCGACCGGCGTGCCAAAGCGCGCCGATGCCATGCCGAGCAAGATGCGTCGGGCTTCGGCGGCTACTCGGCGCATCGGCCAGCTATCGACCTGGATCGCGGTCGAACCACCCGAGCCCCCTTGATCGACCGTGACGTCAGTGCTCCCCATGACGCAGATTGTTTTCTCGAACGCGATGTCCAACTCGTCGGACATCAGCTGGCGGAACGAGGTCCCCGTGCCCTGGCCGCAGTCGGTCTTGCCGACGGAGAAGGTCGCGCTGTTGTCCTCGTGAATCGCAATCCACGCGTCGAGCTGCCTGAAGTCGGGATCGGGGTACGGTCCGGCCGCCTCAGCACGGTCGTCGAACAAACTCAGTCCGGACAGGCCGGCCGCACTGAAGCCGACTACCAGCACGCCTGACGTTTTGAGGAAGGTGCGTCGCGTCGTGACGTCGAAGGTGCCGTCGCTCATGCCCCCACCGCCTTCCCTGCCATGAGGCTCGCGGCTCGCTTGATCGCCCGCTGTACACGGTAGTACGTCATGCAGCGGCAAAGGGTCTGGTTCATCGATTCGCGGATCTGAGCGTCCGTGGGATTCGGGTTCCGCGTCAGCAGCGCCTTCGCGGTCATGATTTGACCGTTCTGGCAGAAACCGCATTGCGGCACCCGTTCGTCGATCCACGCCTGCTGAACCGGATCCAGCGAGCCGTGCGCCGCCAGCCCCTCAAGCGTCGTCACTTCGCTTTTCACGCTCGACACCGGGGTGATACATGACCGCGTCGCCACGCCTCGGATGATGACCGCGCATGCCCCGCACTGCCCGAGCCCGCAGCCAAAGTGCGGACCGTGCAGGCCGAGATCGTTGCGCAGGACGTACAGCAACGGTGTCGACGGATCGGCGTCGACCGTCTGCGTCGTCCCGTTCACTCTCAATAGAATCTTGCTCATGTTTAGAACTCCGCGAGGGCAAAATCCGTCGGGGTCGTGCCGGCTGGCCGGAGCACGTAGGGCCGGATGTCGACCATGTACGTGATTTTGCCGACATGCAGCGACGACCCGGTCTGGAAATGCCAGAGATGTTTTCTGCTCTTCGCGTCGAACGCCATCAGGTTGCCCGATCCGCCGGCGAACACCAAACTGGACGCAGTGGACAACACGCCGGCCCTTGACTGGCTCGGGTAGGGAAACCCCCACCGTCGCTTGCCCGCTGCAATGTCGCTTGCGCGCGGCGGGCTCGATTGGCCTTCGCCCACCCGCCGCACAGCGTCGCCGTGAAATGCCTCCCTGGACGCGTGGAGCGTCGTGAGCGATTCGCTCTCGCGGCGATGAAAAGGCGGTCCGCAAAGGCCACCGCAATCCAGTGCCAAAGCGATTCAGAACACTCTTGCCGCGTGAGGCGGTGCGTATCGTTTCGTGTCGTCTCTAAGACGATGGGCAACTGCTATTGTGCGCCTGTCGCCGCAACTATAGGCACGTTCAATCGCACAAATGCTGTCACGATGAGCGAGCTGCCGGCCGTATCGTTATTAAACACCTCCAGCGTCGGTATCAACCGGCACGACAATGAAACAGGTATCAACAAAGGGTTGTATCCGATACCTCGAACCTGCATCCTCCCACCGTCGTCGCTCCCGGGCAGATCCAGGAAGGCCGCCTTTCCGCTCTCAACCCGAACGAACGTCTGTGTCAGCGCTCTTCCAGAATCGTCCAGAAAGGCCAGCACCAAGCCGCACGGGATCGTAGAAGCGGCGGAGAATCCGATATTAACCACGTTCAATCGGGCGGTTTGGCCTGGAGCGAGACCGACCATCCCAAAAGTGAAATCCGTGGGCGCCGGCAACGGTATCTCCTGCCCATGCGCTGGTAGAGCTGAAAGGAATATCCCGACGAGGAGGGCGCAAGACCGCAAGCAAGTGAGACTTCTCATTTGAACCTCCACTTCCATGCAGCTGGAAAGCGGCGACAACCTGCAGCGACGCCCGCACCGATTGAATCTTCGGGGTTCATTTTACCTTTCTCCGTCGCTTGTTCCATCGCGAACTCAGGCGTTCGGGAAGCGTTCAGACCCTTGCGAGTATCCATGCGCTCTCGAGCGGCGCTGAAACTCGAGATTCTCGCCTTCCGATCACCAGCTCAGCATTCTCGTCGTTCACGCTGTCCGCGCGTCCGCCTGAAGCAACCGAGCGCCTCTTGTGTGGCTGTCGCGGATCTGTGGCGATCAGCCTCACTATCGTCCGACCCTTTGACCGTCGTCGTACGGTATCGGCGGCGTTTCGTCCCATCTGGGCATGGAAGCGCCGGAACCGAGTCGGTCGACCGGGGTCACCGCTGATGTGCGCGCACTGATCCGCACGATGTCGCAGCGACAACCGCCTCTGGGGCGCTCCGCCTATCCACGGTGCGTTGCTGAAGCTTGGAATCGAGATCAGTCAAACCAGCGTGGAAAAATGCCTCGTCCACCATCGACGGCCGCCCTCTCAGTCTTGGCGGACGTTCTTGGCGAATCACGTTCAACAGATCCTGACAGCAGCGATTTCTTCGAGTGCCGGCCGCAACCGGCCGCCTGCTGTTCGTCCCTATAACGCTCGCGCACTACCGGCGGCGCTTCGTCCAACTCGCTGGTGCCGCGGATCCGACTGCCGCGTCCACCGTCCAACAACTTCGAGAAGCGTTTCCGCGGGACGATGCGCCGCGCATCTCATTCGCGATCGGGATCCCGCCTTCGCAGCCGTTTCACGACACGGCGCAGCGATAACGATGACGGAAGGGCTCACCGTGCCACGCGCGCCACGGCGAAACGGCGTCATCCGGCGTTCGATCGGATCGTTGCGGCGAGAGTGCCTCGATCGCGTGATCGTGGTCAACGCGACCGGCCTGCACCGAGTCTGAAACCAGTACATCGACTATCACCAACGAACCCGAACGCACTTGGCGATCGATGAGAAGGCACTGCTCTCGCCGGCGTCTCACCGTCGCCGGTTGGCAGAATCGCCGCCATTCCGGAGGTCGGCGGCCTCCACCATCGATACGAACGCATCGCAGCGTACTCGCTTCACGGTCAGCCGCTCACATCGACGTCACGGCCGCGATCGGCACTGCGCG
>JBPYEE010000317.1:0-5179 GCA_051985095.1 Vicinamibacterales bacterium
ACCAGCGCGAGCGATGCGCCAACGACTTTGACGACAAACAGCGGCTTATCGGGTTCGGTCTCTTCAGGAATGCAGGAGAGCACGATCGAAATCGCGGTCACGGCGAATCCCAGCGCCGCCACCGCGATGGCGACGGGACGGCCGCCTGGAACGCGGATGACATCGGCGCCCGCAGGTTCCCGTTGAACGACGATCATGGCGGCAAACATGAACAGAAACGGAATGAAGTACGCGATGATCCCCATGCTCACGAGCGCCTCGTAGGCGCCATGGACCGAGGTTCGCGCCTGGCCCAGCAACACGAACGCGCCTGCGACGCCCGCCTGCACCAGCAACGCGACGTACGGCGTTCGCCACTCCGGATGAAGCCGGCCAAACGCCGCGGGAAGAAACCGGTCGAGCCCCGCGACGAACGGCAGCCGCGCCGTCGCGGCAAACCAGCCGCCGACGCCGCCCAGCGCGTTGAGCGTGACGAAGAGCGCCACGACCGGCACCAGCCACGGCATCGCCGCGCGCACACAGATCGCCTGCACCGCCTGCATGATTCCCTGCAGCCCCGACACTTGCTCTCTCGGAATCGCCAGCAGCACGCTCCCCGTCGTCACAATGTAAAGCACGGTCACGCACGCGCCGGCGGCCAGGACGGCCCGCGGCACCGTCCGCCGCGGATCCTCGATCTCGTCGCCCATGGTCGACCCGCTTTCAACGCCGCCGAACGCGAAAGCGATCGTCGACCAGAAGATGACGTCCTTCAAGCTGGTGCTCGGCACCAGCGCCCGCGGGGCAAGCGGCGTCGCCGCGCCAAAACGCGTCCAGGCCAGAATCCCCAGCCAGATCAGCAGGAGGGCGGGAATCCAGCCCGCAATCGCGCCGAAATTGTTCAACCATTTGCCGACGCTCAAGCCGACAATGTTCAAGAAGACCGCGACCGACAGGCCAGCGACGGCCACGACCACAAAGTAGAGATGGTTCTCGGCGAGCGCCTGCCACGACGGTCCGCCCATAAACAGCACGTTGGCCGCCGCAAAGTAGAGCAGGCCGGGAAAGTACGGCAGGTTCGACCCCCAGTAGGTCCACCCCGTCATGAACGCCGCAAACGGGCCGAACGCTCGCTTGCTCCAGACATACAACCCACCCTCTTCGGGATAGCGTGACGACAGCTCAAGGACGGTGAAGACAAGCGGGACGTACAGGCCGAGCGCCGCGATGATCCAGATGACGAGCGCGCTCGGCCCCGCCGCCGCTGCCGTCGCCACCCACCGAAGGCTGAAGCTCGTGACCATGTAGAACAGAAACAGGTCGCGGAACGTCAGGACGCGCTTGAGCTGCCCGGCCGTCCTCATCGGTAAAGCGCCGCCGCGTTGTCGTGGAGGTACCCGCGCGCGATCGTGATGGCCCGAGTGCGAGTCACTTCGCGCGCTGCCATCATCTCCGCCAGGGCCGCGGCCAGGGCCGTCCGCGCGTTGTGCACTCCGAACCAGTAGATCTGTGCGGCGCCGCGGTGGTCGTCGAGGGGAAACGCGTCGGACCCGAATGTCACCTTGTCAGGAAACTTTGTGAGCCAATCGCGCAGGATGCGCTGGAACTCATCTGGAAAGGTGAAGGAACTGTCGGTGCCTGAGCTGTCGAGAAAGACGTTCTTCATCGCCGCGAGCCAAATCGCCGCGTGCTCGAACGGATACCCGCCGTGAATCAGCACGAACGTCGTCGTCGCGTAGCGCGGATCGCGAAGCACCGTCTCCAGGTTCAGCACGTTGCCGCCCGTCAGGCTGAAATAGTCGCCGGCGCCTACCGATGTATGCAGATGCACCGGCAGATGCAGCCGGCCGCCTTCACTGACCAGAAACCGGAAGATGAAATCTTGAAACGTCTTGTATTCAGCGCCTGACGGCACGCCGCCGGCCCGGTATCGATCGTAGACCGCTGCCGCCTGTTCGCGCGCCGGATCGTCGAACACAAACGATCGGAAGTACGCCACTTCGAATTTCATGGCGATCGCACCGCGGCGCTTGTGGTCGTCGAGCCGGCTGGTCACAAACGCCAGGTACTCGGACAACGACGCCGGCCAGGCCGTCAGGCCAGCCTGGGATCGGAAGCGCAGCAGCAGCCTGCTCTGCAACGGCATGAATGCCGCCTGATCGGGGTTTCTCGCCGCCAGGCCGCTCGTATCGAACGGAAACAAGAAACTGTCCGCGTAGAACACCCATTTGAACCGCGCCGGATCCAGATCGTCGGCCATGGTAATGCGGTTGGCGACCGACGTCTCGATCCCGAGGCGATCGAGCATGCGGCTCCACGACGCGCGATCGCCGCGTCGCGGCATTGCGCCCGTCATCGCGCGATCGGCGGCCCTCCAATCGGGATTGTCGGCACCGAGCCGGTACGGCAGCGAGCCCGACGGCACCGGAGCCGCGTCGACCTCGGCATCGTCCGGAAATCCGGGATGCGCATGATGGTCGAAGATTTTGATCGTGTTGATCTCAGTCAGCAACCGAGAATAAAAGGGCGCAGCCGCTGACGAGATGAGCGGCCGGGACTGTCCGCCGGCGGCGATGGGTATCGCCGCGAGAGCGAAGGACAGCAAGGCGCGCCGCACAGCAGAGGATTCTACGTGCGCCCGCGTTCGGCGCGCCAGCGGCGGTCGACGAAGACGAAGCGCGTCTCAACGGGGGGGTCTCCGTTGGCCCGGTCGGGGTGAAGCGGATCGCCCGGGAGCACGAGCATTCGGGCACCGCCGTGTTCGAGAACCTCGGGCTGCAGCCGCACGATGCGCCGGCGGCGGGCCCACTGAAACGCCGCGTCGACGTCTGCGAACGGTTCCAGTTCCCGGAGGGTTGTCCACGTTGGCGGCGGCAGGATGATACGACCTGCCTGGGCCTGCCGGATCGCCTCCGATGGCGTGAGCCACGCGCTGTGTGTCGTTTCCGTGTCATCGTGCGCGGGAACTTGTTCGGGCGGCATGCGCGCCAGGAAGAAGCGGGTGTCGAACTGGCGTGCGTCGATCGGCGGCGTCACCCAATGCGCAAACAGCACGAGCTCGTCGAGCGCCAGGCGCAGCTGCTCCCGCAGGATGACGTCGCGCAGCGATGTTGCCTGGTCATGAACGTCGGCGCGGTATTGCCGGAAGCGTGCCTGCGCGGCCGCGCCGACCAACGACACCACCTGGCCGTCGCGGGTCCGTGCGAGCAGCGCGCCCGCTTCCTCGAAGAGCTCGCGAGCCGCCGCGACATGGTACGCCGCCGCGTCGATGGCCGGCAGCGCCGGCAGCTGCCGGTGTGCGTGGTCGAGCCCATCGCACCAGCTCGGATCGGCGTTCGCGTCCGACGGATCCACGCGGCCGCCGGGAAAGACATGCGCGCCGCCCATGAACGCGGTGTCCTCGTGCCGCCGGACCATGAAGATCTCCGGACCAGCGCGGCCATCACGAACCACGACGACGGTCGAGGCCGGGCGTGGATCTGCGACAAACGTTGGCGTCACCACTGATGATGTTACCGGATGGATCAGGATAACGCGGGTCTCCACAGCGAGCGTCCGGCAATCTCGCGGTGATTCAGCCCCGCCGCACGATCGAGCTTCGTCACAATGGGCGGGAGGTCAGCGGCGAATCGCCACTCGTCGCCGCGGCCACCTGCCGACTCGAATCGCTGACGCCACCGCGTCCACCACGGCGCGACGAATCCCGCGATCGGCTCGACAATCAGCAGTGGATCGCGCGGCCGCGCGAGCAATCGGCCGAGGAGCGCGTCGCGCTCGGGCTCGGTCAGCTCGTTCAGGGTGAACGCCGCCAGAATCGCGACGGGACTCCGGGGCAGTCGCGCGCCGGCAACATTTTCGCGCCGTACGTGCCCAGACAGATGCAGGCGTCGATACGTGTCCGCGGCTTCACCGAGCGCCCACGCACTCCGATCGATCCCGACGATGGTGGCCGTCGGGTCGCATTGCAATGCCCACGCCGCGCCAGCCGCGCCGGTGCCGCACCCCAGATCGATGATCGTTCGAGCCGACCTGGCATCGGGAAGCGACCGCACGATGTGCTCGACCAGGACGAAATGAAGCGGCCCGTAGAAGATCGCGAATGCTGCGCGTTTGCCGCGGCCCATGAGCGGGCTGCGGTCAGCCAGCGTCGAACGCCGTTCGACGTAGGCCGACGACAGCGCGCGAACGCCGCGCGCCACCTCGCGGAACGTCAGGTCCGCGAGGTGGCGCGATTCGAGCGCAGCCAGCCAGCTGGAGAATCGGTCGTCCGTGACGCCATCTTACCGGCAGGAGTCGACACGCTGTTGGCGGACTCGACACCGAGACATCTGACCCTGGGGATCCCCTTCAATCCGGTCTCTTGTATCCTCGGTCGTACCGGCCCACCTTCGATCCGATCGTCACCGTCGCGTCGCCGCGATCCGTGGGCTTGCGCAGACGGCGACTCGGCGCCCGATCTGTCCCGACGGGGCCCTTGTTCGTCACGCGTGCCGACGGAAATTCGCTTGAGACAGCCGGGAGCGTGACCTTCTCGCCGTCGGTCACTGCCACCTTTCGTTCGCCTTTTCTCGCAGATAGCCTTGTTTCTGAACCGTCAGGCCGACCACTCTTCCTCCGACCGCCACACAGATGGGCTTCGTTGAACCTCCTCGGGACGTGTACAAATGCGACCCCAATGCCGATACTCTTGGAGCCACTCATCGGTATCGTGATTGCTACAAGTCGTCGCTTGAAGAGGAGGTTGTCCGATGTACACCGCTCGTCCCTTCCTCGTGGTGATTCTGGCGCTGATCGCCGCAGCGTCGCCCGCGTTTGGCAGCGACCAACACGTCGTTTCTCCGCAACGGCTCGCGGCCGCCGTCGCTGAGCAGGTCGCTCAGGAGGACGCCGATCACGCCGCAATCCGCGAAGCGCTCGCACGGCCGCAGGTCATCGACGTCGCGAAGAAGATGAACATCGACATGCCCCGTGTGACTGCGGTTGCCGACACGCTGGCAGGCGCCGATCTCGCCCAGGCGGCCCAGGCCGCGCGCCAGGTGAATCAGCAGCTCGTCGGCGGCGCCTCGACAATCGTCATCTCGACGACGACGATAATCATCGTTCTGCTCTTGGTCATCCTGCTCGTCGTCCTGGTGAGGTCGTAGGGCTCGGATGCTCCTCCTCGTCGCCGCCCTGTCGCTGGCGTCGCCGCTCGCGGCGA
>JBPYEE010000318.1:0-5262 GCA_051985095.1 Vicinamibacterales bacterium
GGGCAGCCTTCTTGTTCAGAAGCCGAATTTGTTGCTCGCGATGCCGAGTCTCGTAGTACTGCACCCTTTGTCGACGTACTCGTGGCCGAATTTCAACATGCGATACACCAGGACCGCGAGCTTGTGCGCCATGGCGGTGATCGGGTTTCGGAGTGTCGAGTCGACTGCGCAGGCGACGAAACTGGGCGCCGAGATAACTGCGGCTTTTCAGGAGCGTGTTGGCGGCAATTCGGAGCGCGGTCGTCGCCCGATTCACGACAGGGCGCGTGGATCGTCCGAGCACTTTGTCACCACCGGTCTTGTTGTTGGGGCATAGCCCCAACCAGGACGCAAAGTGAACTTCGGTGCTCCATCGGCTCATGTCGAACCCCACTTCACTGATGATGGTCTGCGCGGACAAGACGACTGATCGTCGGGCGCACACGCGGTATGCCGCCGCTGCCACGCGTGGAATCGGCTGGGCGACAAGCGGAGGAGCCGCAGGAGGGCCTGCAGCGGGATGCATGCGCGGGCCTGATCGATGGCACGCAGGATCCGCAGCTTGTCAGGACCATCGGGCAGGCGCTCGCTCGCCAACGTGAAGCCGGAGACACGCAGCAGGACCAGAGCGAGCCGGAGTAGCGCCGCGAGTTTCTGGACGCATTGTTGGAGTCTGAAGACTTCTTGTTGGAGTTCCAGCTCGGTCAGATTCGTCACGTCCAGACTGACCACCACGGTCGGCGCGGTTCGGAGCCACCCCCGCGCCGTTGACCGAGGAACGCCGAGATGAGTGGCGATCGTGAGGTTCCCGGTGCGTTGGACGAGCTGGCGCAATCGGTGGTCGTAGCGTTGCTGAGGACGGGCCGTGGCCATGGGACTGATCATCGGCCCTCGGATCACTGCCGCTCAACATCGCCGACGAGTCCGCCGCTGTGCGACGATCCCGACGCGGCAGGACGGCAACTCGCGCGGAAAAGTGCGGAATGTCGTTGGAGACAGCTCGGACGCGATTCTCGGCCCGGAGATAGTCGATCACCTCGCGCTGCTGCTGGTTGATCCAGCCGGCCAGGGCGACAAGCAGAAACCGCAACGAGTGTGAAACCGGAAGCAGCCTATCAGATAGGCTTCGTGGCGTCATTCAGCAGGCCGAAGCTATTGACTCTCAACGGGATCTCGTCGCCTTGATCGAATTTCTGGACAATACGCGATGCCCTTCAAGGTTGAACGCAGCCCCCCGATAGAGCGCTACGCTCAGCAGCCATCCAAGTGCCGAAGCGTACGTCACGGCAACTGCAGCCAGACCACTGATGCCGATCGAGGGGAGCAACGGATTGAACGCCAGCGGATAGCCTCGCCGCAGGATAATAAAGACCCAATCCGTTAGCGGATGGTCGGTGAAGGCCATCGTGCTCGTCGCCGCCAGCATGAACATCTCTGCGGCGCTAATCGCGAAAAGCAACACGAACAGCTTCTGGTAGCGGAACGCGTGGATGTCCGGCAGGAGCGTGCAGATGAAAGGCAGCGCCACGATCATGTACCGCATCGACGTCGTTGCTCCTCCATTCCACCCGTCCATCGCCGAGATCGACGCCAGATAGACGACGATGTTCGCGGCTGCCAGAACCACGAACGCCCGACGTCCCGACTGGTACCACGACAGCGCACCTGCCGCCGCCAGGATCAAGACGGGGTTCTGAAAGAGGAGGCCTCGCTCGTTCTCGAACATGATTCGCCAGACGGTGCCGAGATTCGGCGCACCGAAGAGACCGGCGGCTTTTCCGGGCTGGAGGAAGGTCGGGTTGGACAGCGATGGCGCCGTCACGAGATACGCGTCGAAGCAGATCTTTTGATACAGCAGTAGCCCGAGCACCGGGACCGCAGCGCCGAGCGCGAATCGGTACGCCCGGTTCAGGCGTCCGGGACTGCGTAGCGCGAAGCAGCCGCCCAACAGCAGCGACACGCCGGCGATGTATTCGGTGAGCATCGCCGCACCGAACCAGAACCCGGCCACGCCGGCGCCGGCAGCCGTTTCGTCCAGGAGAGAGAGGATGCCGAGCGTGATGAACGCAGCCGCGGTCGTATGCCCCCATTCCGAGCAGCCGAACGGCAACACGAGTGTGGCAAACGAGTACACCAACCCAACCGCCAATGCTCCTCGTTCGGAATGCAGGCCGAGGCGCGGAAGCCGCCAAATTAACATCAGCGCCGCGACCGCGTTCCAGAACACCGAGATCCAGAGATTCAACACATAGGCGTTCACCCGCGTGTTCTGCGGCGTCCTCGGACGAAGCTTCGCTGCCCGCTCGAGATGGTAGATCGCGTAGTACGGGACGATGCCCAGCAGCGAAACCCCCGGCGCCTTGTTCGAGTAGAACGCGCCGTGCGACTCGGCCCAGTCTTCGGTGGGTAGCCGATCGCCGCTTCTGAGGCCGTCGATTCTGAACGTCCCGGTGTACCGCGTGTTCGGTTCGACGAAGGCAACCGTCGCCGCAAGCCTGGCACTCTGATTCCACTGAGGCGGATGAAAGAACGTCGCCTGCACGGCGATGACAAGCAGCACCACCGCCAGTTGAACGCGCTGAGCGTGCCTCTGACGCGGGACGGCACGCTCTAGCATGTGTGTGACACGCTGTGCTGTTTCGAGTGCTCCAGAACGAATTCGACCGTCGGCGTGCCTTCCGCAATCACGAAGATCTGATACGAGAACAGCGTCTTGCTGATGCGGATCAGCCACTGGTTGATCGCCACCGCCAGGTGTCCGAACGCGCCATTGCCGACTACCTTGGGAAACGGCGCTGGAACACCGCGCATCGCTGTGATCCGGAAGCCGGCGTCCGTCAGCGTCCGGCGAATCGATCGGAACGTGAACAGCCGCGTATGGGTGCGGTCCAGGATCCCGAGCTTGCCGTAGTTGAACTGACCGAGCAGGAGCATCACTCGCTGGACGACGAACGCCACGTTCGGCGTGCTGAGCACGAGCGTCGGCGGCGTGTAGTCGAACTGAGCACGGAGGCGTTCGAGGAAGCGCTCGGGCTCCTTGAGGTGTTCGATCACGTCGAGCAGCAGGACAAAGTCGTAGTCACACACGTTGAACGAGGGTGAGTCGTTGAGATCCTGCCGGAAATACTTCACCGTCTCGTCTGTCTCGTCATCGAATACCTGGTCGACGACGGCCACCGCGCATCCCTTCCTGAGCAATTCGCGCGCCAGCAGCGTCGGACCGGCGCCGACGTCGATGACGCGTGCGCCGGCCGGGACGGCGTCCAGACCGAACTGGTGGCTGCTCGCGTAGCCCAATTTCAAATCGTAGTGAGCGGTCACCCTGTCGGTGACCGGATCGAAACGTCGCTGGTAGAGAACGCCGGCACGGTGCGCGGCGTTCTGCAGTGTCGCCAGCAGTACGTCCTTCGCGTACTTCAGGCGGTTCACGCGGCAGATCTCATCGCCATAGTAGGTGCGAATCGGAAGCTCGACGATCCGGCTCCTCGCGTTCAGCAGCTGGATGATGATCTCCGTGTCGAAATCGAAGCCGTTCGAATTCAGTGAGAACGCGATCTGCTTCAGCGCCTGGACGGCGTACACGCGATAGCCACTGTGGAATTCAGTCAGCTTCGTACCCAGGATGGCATTCTGAATCGCCGTGAGCACGCAGTTGCCGATGAACTTGTACAACGGCATGCCGCCCCTGAGCGCACCGAAACGCGTTATCATCCGGCTGCCGAATGCCGCGTCGGCGGTGCCCGCCGCGAGCGGCGCCAGCAGCCGCGGCAATTCCTCAGGCGCGTACTGACCGTCTGCGTGGATCATCGCCACGAAATCGAACGCTTCGCGGATCGCGAACGTATAGCCGACCTTCTGGTTGCCGCCGTAGCCCTGGTTGTATTCGTTGCGCAGCACCGTCATCGGGATATCCGGGTGAGATCGCCGATACTCGCCTCCGATCGCCGCCGTCCGATCCGTCGATGCGTCGTCGACGATGAGAACGTGGCAGTCGTAGTCGTGGAAGACGGCGGGCGGGATTCGTTCGAGGACCGGCAGGAGCGTAGTTTCCGCCTGATACGCAATCACGAAGATGAGCAAGCGGCGACCGGGGCCGGGCATGAGGCGACTATACAACGTCGCCTTCGCGCCGTTCGTCGCTGTACGTCAGGCACGTGTCGGCAAGCGGCGGCGCCGCCGTCGCCATCCAACTGCACCAGCAGTAGCCCCCGATACGATTCTACGAGGACAATCGCGTTTCAGAACTCGAGACGTGCTCCCAGCTGCACGGTCCGGGGTTGCAGTGTCGCGATGATCTTGTCGTCCGCTGTGTTGCGAATTGATAAATCGAAGCGGTAGGATTAGCTCGTCGCCGTGACGATTCGGGAGCTGCTCGGCCTCCTCGAACGGGATGGGTGGACGGTCGTTCGACAACACGGTAGCCACCGCATCTATCGACATCCCATCAAGGCCGGTCAGCTGGTCGTGCCGGTGCACGGCTCAAAAGAGCTGGCAACGGGCACGTTAAATAGCATCCTCAAGAAGGCGGGTCTCAAATGACTGAGCCGTTGAAATATGCCGTCGTCATTGAGCGCGCTGGTGCGAACTACTCGGCGTATGTGCCGGACCTTCCTGGCTGCATTTCGGTCGGGGACACAATCGAGGAGACCGAACGCAATATCCGCGAGGCGATCGCCTTGCACCTCGAGGGACTCCGCGAGCACGGCGAGGTCGTGCCAACGCCGACGACCAAGGTCGAATACGTCGACGCGCGCTAATGGCCAAAAAGAACCCCCACGCTGTCGCCCTCGGTCGGAAGGGAGGGAGGGCCCGCACGCCGGCGAAGCTTGCGGCGGCTCGACACGCGGCGCAATTCGCGGGCCGCAAGCCGAAGTTTCAAGTCGGTGATCGTGCCCGTGCGAACGATCAGGCGCCGGTCGATTACCGTCGTCGTGAAGGATTCGTCACCGAAACAGGGCCTGGGAAGTCTGAGTATCGGGTCGAGTTTGACGATTCGATCCAGCCAACCACCGGATACCTGATGTCCTGGTGGCTTGAGCGTGTTCGGTGATGTTCGCGGAGGAAGAGCAGAGCTGTATGCACGGACATTCTGCACTTTCGTGCGCGACTTCTCGCCAGTCCGGTCACAGAGGGCTGGAAGGCGGCGCGACCCTGATCCAGAACCAGGTTCTGATGATCTACTCGTGCCACCTCCGGTTCACCGCTCTCTCGCCTGCACCGCCGGATGTACACGCCCGGGGCGGTCGGTCGGAACGGCGGTCAAGCGCTCACCGTCAGGCGGCC
>JBPYEE010000319.1:0-3648 GCA_051985095.1 Vicinamibacterales bacterium
GCCGGCTCCGGGCGTTGGGGAGTCGGTTTCGGCCTATGAACGGAACGCCGGTGAGCTCGAGAAGCGCGTCGCCACGCTCGACGACGCGAAATGGGACAGTAAAGCCCGACTTCTGATGGACGGCAACGCTGCTTGGGAAACGTCGCTTGGCGACATGCTCTTTGGATTTCTGTTCGACGCCATCCATCATCGGGGGCAATTGTCGAGCTACCTGCGGCCGATGGGCGCGAAGGTTCCGTCGATTTACGGCCCCTCGGCTGACGATCCCGGAGTGTGACGTTCGCGTGCGGGCCTCGCCTCGCTGCGGAGTCCGCGGCGTATAGAGATGCCCGACGGGGGAGGCGCTCATGGACGACGAGCGGACTGTGGTGGCGGCCGCACGAATGACCCGCGAGGTTGTCGACGGATTCAATGACGCGTTCAGTCGGCAGGATGCCGATCTGTTGCGGCAATGGTTGACAGACGACACCGTGTTCGAAAACACATCCCCGGCACCCGATGGACAGCGATTCGAAGGGAAAGCGGCGGTTGTGGAATTCTGGCGACAATGGTTTGGGCGCAATCGCGGCGCCGTCTTCGAGGCCGAAGAGGTGATCGCAATGGGCGATCGGGCCGTCGTCCGCTGGGTCTACCGCAAGGAGCGCAACGGTCAGCCGTGGCACTTGCGCGGCGTGGACGTGTTTACGGTGCGCGACGGCAAAGTGGCAGCGAAGCTCGCGTACGTGAAGGGGTAACCCCAGGCGGCTGAGACGCGGCGGCGTGGTCTGCCGGGCCGCCGACGCGGTCAAGATCGACGCTCCTGATCGTGCGCGGCAGAGAAGGGCGTTCAGGCCGACGTCATCGAGGGCGTCGAGGCGCTCACGCGTCGAGCGGCTTGGGCCGGCCGAATCTCGCGAGCGTCCGGATAGCTTCGCCGACGTCTCTGACCGCGTGCAGATTGCCCCAGATCGCGCGCGCCCGATCGCGCTGATCGGCATCGATCCTCTGGTAGGCGCAAACGCGATTGAATTTGTCGATGACCTCGGCGTCGGTCAAATGCGCATGTTCTTTCTCGCCAATCACGCGCGTGCCGCCGTAGCTATCCCACGTGCGAACGTCGCCGTTGCGCTTTCGAATGATGATCCGCGCCGGCCCGAGTCCGACCCACTCGCCGACGACGATGATCGTGATCTTGTCCATCAATGCTCGGACCGTGGGATCCATGTACTTGGCAGCCGTGAACGAGTCGAGATAGATGTCGCCATCGATCAGCGCGCGCGCCAGCAAGTACGGCATGCTGTGGTCGGCCGTCTCCCGGTTTCGCGGGTCCCATTTCGGCGCGTCCCCGATTTCGCCGACTCCGGCGGGGTTCATGTAGTACTCGATTGATGCGATCTCATCGGGTTTCGTCCAGGCGCGCATCTCCGAGATCAGATCAAGCGTGCCCTGTGACGAATCCTCGGCCGGCCGCCGCTTGAACCAGTTGCGTTCAATTGCCAGCTCCGACTGCACCGGTAGCGTGAATGGCGGCGTCCGGCCGTTTCGGGACCAGAGTCCGCCGCGGCCTTCGAAGGGTTGGGGTGGACCCGTCATGCCGGCGCGGGCGAGGATCGCCGCCCACACGCCGCATTTCGTCGCTTCGGCGCTTCGCACGCCCTTCCACATCGACATGGCACCGACGCCTTTGTTCAGCGCGACGTGGGGCGTGAGCGCGATGCTGAGAGCGTTTGCCAGACGGTCTTCGTCGAGCCGCATCAGTTTGCCGGCTGCCATGGCGGCCTGAATCGGTTCGACATTGGTCATGCCGATCGGAATGAGCGAGACTTCGTAGGCGACGGCGATCGCGCTCATGACTTCCGCGCCCGTGGAATGGAGCGCCTCGCCGATGGCGAGCGCCGCGGGAATCAGATTGCTCGTGTGTCCAGGGTTGTCATTGAAGTCGGTGACCCGTATCTGGACGCCGTTCGCAAAAGCCGCGAGCTCGGGCGTCGTTGAGACCCCGTAGCCCAGCACGGTGGCCTTGAGCTGGACGCCTGTTGCCTGCGTCGCGACCTGCGCGGCGATCCGCGACGGCGCTTCTTCGAAGCCGGCGATGACCGCCGCCATCGAGTCGATCATCGTCCGGTTGATGGCGCGCACGACCGGCTCGGTGAGCTTCGACTCATCAAACGATCGCACGAACGCGACGATCTGTCGCGTCGTGTCGTCGGTCGGTCCATTGGCGCCCAGGCGGTTCGCGGTGTTCTTGTACCCAGGGCCGATATGGAGCCGCGGCTCGCCGGGATCAGGCATCGAGCCGGGAGCAGGCTGTGTCGGGGACTGCTCGCCGCCGGGCCGGGCCGCGGCCTGCGGCGTACCAAGCGCCGACAGCATGACGCCGGCACCGAGTTTGATCAGTCGGCGCCGCCCGACAGCCGGCACGGTTCGACGCGTCAACGGTCTTGTCCCTTTGGGTTCGGCATCGTGTGACGCATGTTGGAGTGTCTCCAGGCGTCCGGCGCAGGCGATTCGGCGCAAACAGGCGGGCCAGACGCACCGGATCGCGGTCGCACGGCGCATCGCCGCCTCGTCTACGTTCCGGTGACCTTCAGATCCCGGCCGGCGATGATCGTGATGCCCTGTTTCTCACCGACGACGCCGGTGATCGCGACGACCTGCGCCAGGTGCGGCACGAGCTGGGCGTTCTTGTTCGCGGCCAGTTCACCCGCGACCTGGTACACCTTGCCGTCGGTCGTCAGCAGGCCCACCGAGAACCCCTCGCGCGCGCAGGCTTGCGCGCAGGCGTATCCGCGGTTTCGGTGCACGTTGGTGACGTTGGCCCGGTCCAGGGCGTAGCAGGCGAGATCGACGAGCCGGCCGGTGACCGTCTGCGTCCGCGTGCAGGACGACGTCACCAACGGTGTGGCCGCGAGCAGGCACACCACAACTTCGACAGGGCGACGCATACGCATCCTTTTCGCCGTTAATCGGTGGAAAAACGGTGAAAAGGGTATCACTGCCGTCAACGCGGCTTTGTCGCACGTTGTCGCGCTTCCGCATGTCGCAAATTGTCGCGGAGATGTCTCCGGCCGGCAGGTATGGCAAGATGCGCCTCGGACCTCACGTCCAACGAAGCGCGCCGGAGTGCATCGATGCGAATCGACGCTGCCGTCCTGATCGTTCTGTCCACCACGACGGTCGCCTCCTGTGGTCGGTCGGTGCCGGTGGTGGCCGCGTCGCGCCGCGTGATCCGCCTGGTGACGGATTCGACCACGAGCAAGCCGCTGGCAGCGCATTACGCGCGGGCCCTTCCGGGCATCGAAGTTCGGCTCATCGAGACGACCGGGTCGAACAGCACGGTCCGGGCGATTCAGCGCGGCGATGCGGATCTCGGGTTTGTCCTCGCCGACGTCGCCTACTTCGCGAACCTTCAGCTCGGCGACCATCCGCGCGCGTCGCGGGCGCCGCTGCGGAGCATCGCGGCGCTCCAGACGGCTCCCGTCCATGCGCTCGGCCGGCCGGGCGTCGGCGTCAGCGATATCAGGCAGCTGCGCGCACCGAGAGTCGGGGCCAACGCGGCATTCTCGAGCCAGTCGATTCTCGCTCGCTTGATCCTCGGCGCGTACGGGTTCGGCGACGAGACGTTGGTCGACCGACCGCTTATCGCCAACGCCCTGGTCGACGCGCTGG